>JAIYAV010000173.1 GCA_027488855.1 Saprospiraceae bacterium | reverse complement strand
GCTGGGCAAAGCCGGATCATCCGCAAAGCCTATTTTGAGCACCCTGATTATGTGCCCCTTTTGGAACGCGCCTATCAAAATTGGCAGGACTTGGAAAGCTTGACCAATACCCCGCTTTACCACGAAACGGGGCTGCTGTATTATGGCCCTCCCGAAGACGACATGATGCAAGGGGTGAAATCATCGGCCAAAACTTACGATGTGCCCCTTGAGGTGCTGAGTCAAGACCATAATCAAAATAGATTTCCTCAAATAACGGTGCCCGAGCATTACGAAGGCCTGCTAGAACCCGGTGCAGGCTTCCTCCCGCCCGAACGATCCATCTTGTTGCACACCGATCAGGCCATCAAACACGGAGCAGCGATCAAAACCCAGGAAAAGGTCTTGAGCTGGAAAAAAAATCCTGGGGGCGGAGTCACCGTGATCAGCGACAAAGGAACCTATCACGCGGCCAAATTGGTCATTACCGCTGGGCCCTGGGCTGGCCATTTTATCCCTCAACTCCAACCTAAGTTGCAAGTCACCCGCCAAGTATTGGCTTGGGTGATTCCTGAAAATCCACGGCCATTTGAACTGGGCCAATTGCCTTGCTGGATGATCATAGATGAAGTCAATCCAGGTATTTTATATGGGTTCCCCATCATGCCAGTTGGGCAATTCAATGGGCCGATTGGGTTCAAGGCGGGTTACCATGTTCCAGGTCAAGTGACTGATCCCGATCAGGTCGAACGCACAGTAAGCAAGGCAGAAGAGCAGCTAATCATCGATGCATTGCAGCGCTTTTTCCCCGAAGCTTATCACTCAACCCATGTGCTCAAAACCTGCTTGTACACTTATACGCCGGATGAAAATTTTGTGATCGACTTTTTGCCGGGTTTCGATCAGGATGTGGTCATTGCGGCGGGATTTAGTGGGCACGGATTTAAGTTTGCTTCTGTAGTGGGTGAAATCCTGGCGGATTTGTCCAGTAATGGAGCAACTGCGTTGCCGATTGATTTTTTAAATGCTAGCAGATTTTCTTAGTTCCTTACGGCGTGAGATTTTGTTGCGCTTCGCGCTTTAACGCCTTCGGCGTAGAGCAAAATTGAAGCGAAGCCTCAAAGCGTCGTGGTGGTGAAAATAATAGACATTTACATTTCTTCAACCTACCAATCTACATACATGAAAAAAATCCTTTTCCTGCTGACTGCTGTCTTGTTTTTTGGGCAAAATATCGATGCTCAGAACTTGTTGCGCTATGTCAATCCACTCGTAGGGACTGACTCCGACTTTAGTTTATCCACAGGCAACACCTACCCCGCGATTGCACTGCCCTGGGGCATGAACTTCTGGACACCCCAAACTGCTCCCAACGGCGATGGCTGGCAATACGCCTACGACGCCAATAAAATCAGGGGCTTCAAACAAACCCACCAGCCCTCGCCCTGGATCAACGATTACGGCGCATTTTCACTGTTGCCTATGACCGGTAAGACTCCAGAATTCCGCGATAAAAAGCGCGGCTCCTGGTTCTCCCACAAAACTGAAACCGCTATGGCCCACTATTACCAGGTCTATCTGGCGGATTACGACTGCTGGGCCGAAATTACGCCCACCGAACGGGCCGCCCAAATGCGTTTCCGTTGGGGACAGGATGGCCCTAAATCTGTGTTGCTCGACGCTTTTGACCAAGGCAGTATGGTGAAAATCATCCCAGCGGAGCGCAAAATCATCGGGTATGCCCAAAACCATCACGGCAAAGTGCCAGATAACTTCCGCAATTATTTCGTGGCGGTTTTTGACCAGGATTTTGAAGGCTTTAGCACCTTCAGCGATACCATCGTGCTGAAAGATGCCAGTGTGGAAGGCAAACACGTCGGGGCAGTGGTGCACTTCAAACCCGGCGTTCGTCAGGTTGGCGTTAAACTGGCCTCTTCGTTCATCAGCCACGAACAAGCCGAATTGAACCTTCAGCGCGAAATCGGCAGTGACGCCTTTGATGCTACCCGCGAAAAAGCCCGGCAAAGCTGGGAAAGAATCTTCGCCCGGATCCAGGTACAAGGTGGCTTGGAAACGGATAAAATGAATTTTTACACCGCCCTGTACCGGGTCATGCTGTTTCCCCGCAAGTTTTTTGAATACGATGCCAAGGGGCAAATGGTACATTACAGCCCCTACAATGGACAGGTTCTGCCAGGGTACATGTTTACCGACAATGGTTTTTGGGATACCTTCCGGGCGGTTTTCCCACTGTTTTCGGTGCTTTTCCCCGAGCTGGATCGCCAGATCATGGAGGGTTTGGTCAATACCTACAAAGAAAGTGGCTGGTTGCCGGAATGGGCCAGCCCCGGGCACCGCGATTGTATGATTGGTTCCAATTCCGCCTCCCTGATCACCGAAGCCTGGCTCAAAGGCATTCGTGGCTACGACATCAATCTCTTGTACGAGGCCATGGTCAAAAACAGCCAGGGCGTGGGACCCTATTCTTCCGTGGGGCGAATGGGTGCCGAGTACTACAATCGTCTGGGTTACGTACCTTACAATGTGGGCATCAATGAAAATGCGGCCCGCACCCTGGAATACGCCTACGCCGATTATTGCATTTGGCAATTGGGGCAAAAACTGGGCAAACCCGAAGCGGCGACCTTTGCCAAACGAGCCCAAAACTGGCGCAATGTTTTTGACAAGTCCAGCAACTTTATGCGGGGCCGCAACGAGGATGGTTCCTGGCAAACGCCCTTCCGCCCCGACAAATGGGGGGATGCTTTCACCGAAGGTTCTTCCTGGCACTACACCTGGTCGGTTTTTCATGACCCTTCCGGCTTGGCTGGAGCCATGGGCGGCAAGGCTCAGATGGCGGCCAAATTGGACTCTATTTTTAGTTCTGCGCCTACTTTTGACTACTCTTACTACGGCTTCCCCATCCACGAGATCACCGAAATGTTGATCATGGGCATGGGGCAATACGCGCATGGCAACCAACCGATCCAGCACGCAGTTTACCTCTACGATTGGGTAGGCCAGCCCTGGAAAGCGCAAATGCGGGCCCGCGACATCATGAAAAAGATGTACCAACCCACCCCGGATGGCTTGTGCGGCGATGAAGACAATGGCCAAACTTCGGCCTGGTACGTGTTTTCTGCGCTGGGTTTTTATCCGGTGTGTCCCGCTGCGGGGGAATACGCCATGGGGAGCCCACTTTTCCAAAAAATCACCTTGAAGTTGGAAAATGGAAAAACCTTCAGCATCGACGCCACAGGGAATTCGGAGCAAAACGTTTACATCCAAAGTGCGAAGTTGAACCAAGTGCCCTGGACGAAAAACTTTTTGACCCATCAACAAATTATGCAGGGCGGGACTTTGCAGTTGATGATGGGGGCGAAGCCGAATACGCTAAGGGGCGTGGGGAAAGGGGATGTGCCTTATTCGATGAGTGACTTTTAAGGGTTCCTGGGTTCCAAAGTTCGGGAGTTCCAGGGTTTGTGGGTAAGTTTTAGCACTTCGTGAACCCTGGAACTTTTGAACTTTTGAACTGCATATGGAAGGGTCAAGGCCCTTTCCATTTTTTGTTCAAATGAAAATCTAATTATTCAGGCCGCCACGGTTCCACCAGAACAATGGTATCTCTCAACAATAAAACGATGTACTTTCCATCAGGAGAAAACCGGGCATCAAAAGCATCTTTTATACTGTTACCCTTGTGATATTCTCGTAAACTGTTCCCTTTTAAATCCCAGAGTGTGGCTGGGGTACCCGTGTATTTATTGCCTGTAAGAATGTATTGGCCATCGGGTGAAAAAGCAACACTGTTAACGCCGAAAGATTTATTATGAAAACTTTGCAACACTTGTCCATTTAAATTCCAAATCTTTACATAGGCATCACCTCCACCTGTAAGAATTGACTTGCCATCCGGCGAGAAAGCGACCGAAGTAACCTTACCATAATGTCCTTTAAAAGTTTGCAACTTATTGCCTTCCAAGTCCCAAAGTACTGCTGTAGAGTCCAGACTACCTGTAACAAAACTTAGACCGTCCGGAGCAAATGCCACTGAAGTAATATCCGAGTTGTGCCCAAAAAAGCCACCTATTAATTTACCCTGCATATTCCAAAGCTGGGCATATCCTGTATTTTCTCGGCCAACAAAAATGGTTTCGCCATTTGGAGAGAAGGCTACACAACTAATATCATAAGGTTCTGCAACCTTTTTAGACCACAAAACTTGCTTTTGCTCATCCAATAGTTTAATAAAACCATCCACCCCCCCACTCAGCATGTACTTTTTTTTAGCGCCAGTTTGGAAAGCGATAACGGAAGAAAATTCAACAAGTCGGTGAGATGCTTTTAACGAATAATCCCAGGCAATTGCCTCTCCATCTGTACTTAGCGTATAGAAAAGCTTTTCGGTAGGATGAAATGCCAATCCTTTAAAATTAGAAGGTGATCCGCTAATGGTATGTAACAATTTCCCTTGCGTATCCCATGATTTGATGCCATCATTTCCATATCCAACTATCAATTGCTTGCTCCGAGGGTTAAAGGCTGCAGCACTCGGTGCTGTTCCAATTTTTTGTTCGCCTTGCCCTTCTAAATCGGTAATTACGCCATTCCATATATCGCTTAAAAATAATTGTTTACCATCTGAGGAGAACTTAACCAGTGGCGAAAATTTGACTTCAGGTGGTAAAGAGGAAGGTGGCCTAATGTTTTTCAGCATTTCACCTTTAAAACTCCATAGCGAGATGCTATTGTCTTCAAATCCAAGCATTATTTTTTTATCCTTCGAAGTAGCGATGCTCTTAAGTCCCTTCTGACTGGAAATTATTTTGGAAACAAACTTTCCTGATGGCTCCCATAAGGTGACATCCCCCATTTTATCTCCAATCAAAATATTTTTCCCGTTTGATGAAACTACAGCTGTAACAATGGAGCTTCGAGTAGAAAATTTACGAATTAAGGTTCCTTGTTTTAAATCCCAGACCATGATCATAGAGTCTGTACCGATTGCAATGGCTTGGTGGCCATTTGCAAAAAAAGCAAGTTCAATGCATTTTTTAGGACCTCCCGATAATAACTGGATAGGTGTGCCATCGATATGCCATTGGATAAGCCGCCCTTTGTCACAGGCAGCTAAAAAAGACAGACCATCGGGTGCAAAAGCCAAACTATGTACCTCCCAAAGATCTTTTGCTGTAAAACTTTGTAGCAAAAGACCTGTTGAATCCCAAAGTTTAATGTAACTACTCTCCTTACCTCCTGATACGAACATATTCCCTGCGGGCGAAAATGCCAAGGCTGTAATAGGATCGCGTTCAAATTGAAAAATCCGCTCTTGCTGGCTTGGCATTGACCAATCCCAAACCTTTACTTTGTTCTGGTTATCCAGCGTAGCCACCCATTTTCCATCCGGTGAGACTATTGCCTTTTTTAGGTACTCCCGATACCAAGAAGCCTCAGAAATTGTTGAAATAATTGGATTCGGCACCCCCTGTATGCGTATCATACCGTCATCACTTATTGTAGCAATTTGGTCCCCTGCCACGAATTTTGCCATGACTATCGGAGCGAGGTGCCCCCGAATGCGCCGAATGATTTTTCCCTGCGTATCCCACAATATGGCCATCGACATTCCTTCATGCGTGGTAAGCAATTGTTCTTCACTTAAAGAAATAGAGATGCTGTTTACCTGACCAAATTTAGATTTAAAAGAACTTATCAATTCTCCTTTTGCATCCCAAATTCGGACTGTGCTATCCATACTTCCGGCTATGATCCATTGATTCTTAGGAGAAAAGGTGAGTTCGGTAACGCTTACGGGATATGCTTTCCAAGATTTATGATACGCTTCAAATTCTTTTTTCATCCAGTCTTTTCGTTCTTCTTCGCTCCCCAATTCCATCAGAACATCGTCAGAAGGTTGGATCACATTTGGCTTGCTTTGCACTACTGATTTTGAGCTTAGTTGTTGAATGATCTCACCATCTAAACTCCAAATAAGAACTTCACTGTTCTCGTATCCAGCTACAATTTGTTTGCCATCAAATGAAAAAGCGATAGCCGTGACCTTGTAAACATGATCTTGGGAATTGAACCGCTTGATTCTTTTACCTTGATTATTCCATATTTCGATGTAACCACCATGCAGGCCTGCAGCAATTAAGCTTCCATCTGAAGAGTAATCCAAACAATAAACGGAGTTCCAGGTATTCAATTGATAAAGATTAGTTCCGTTCGTTGTGTTAACACGAATGCCATCGGAAGTTGCTGTTGCAATGTACTTGCTGTCTGGAGAAAAAGTTAACGCTGTAACTTCACGGTTATACTCAATAATTGCTTTTTGGGCGAAAAAAGGTACAGTCCATAAAAGTGGTAGTAGGCATAGGAGTTGAAGTTTCATAATGGCTTGTTTTATTGCAGTAAATCAATGGTAATTTTGTGTAAAATTATAGTCTACCCGAGTTCAGAATAGCTGAATATTTGCAAATATCCGAAAATCCAACTATTGGTCCACGTGACCTAAAAATCATTTTTACAAAAAAAACTTTGCACTAGCCCTTGACTTTTACATCAAGCGCCTTTACTTTTGCATAAAATTACCCGGTTGGGTAAATTCAATCCATGAAAGAACTGAGTACCGAGGAAAAGATCATCCAAGCCGCCAAAGAAGTATTCACTCAAAAAGGCTACGCTGCCGCCCGCACCCAGGAAATTGCCGATCGGGCGGGCGTCAACAAGGGGCTTTTGCAGTACTACTTCAAGGGCAACAGCAAGGAAAAACTCTTCAAAGCCATTTTTGAAGAAAGTTATTTGAAAATAATGGCCCGGATCAATTACATCTTCGAAAGTGAAGATAGTTTTGAACACAAAATTGAATTGGTGTTGGATGCCTATTTCGACTTATTGCTGGAGAATCCAAATTTACCCGGTTTCATCGTCAATGAGTTACACACCAATACCCATGCCTTTGTGGAGGAAATCATGCAGAAACCCAACCGGCCCAACCCACTTCCTTTGATCATGCAGATCATGGAAGAAGTGGCCCAGGGTAAAATCCGGCCAATCAATCCGGTACACTTGGTATTGAATGTGTTGTCGATGACGGTTTTTCCTTTCATTGCCCGGCCTTTGTTCCAACGCATGGTCAATGTCAACGATGAAACCTTCATGGACATGATGCGCCAGCGGAAAGCTGAAATTTTGGATTTTGTGAAACACGCTATAAAACCTTGAATGAATGACGAATTTTTCGAATGACGAGTGACGAATTTAGAGGCAGCCCCCTATTCGTCACTCGTCATTCGGGATATTCGTCATTCAAAAAAATCGTCATTCGAAAAACCCTGAACTATGTACAGGATACTTTTAATGGGCTTGAGTGCCCTTATTTTTTGCCCTGCATTTACCCAAACAGGTAAATTATCCGTGGACAGTTGTTACGCCATGGCCAAGCGGAACTACCCGCTGCTGAAGCAATACGCCCTGATCGAAAAATCGAGGGAGTACTCGCTCGAAAATGCCGCCAAAGGGACCCTGCCACAGCTCAATCTGGCCGGACAAGGCACCTACCAGTCGGAAGTGACCAGGATTCCGATCTCTTTGCCCAATCTGGAGATTCCGACCTTGAGCAAAGACCAGTACAAATTGTACGCCGAAGTGGCGCAGCCCATCACCGACCTCTTTACGGTCAAGTACCAAAAAGAGCTGATCAAATCGAATGCCGAGGTGGAAGGCCAGAAAATTGAGGTGGAGCTGTTCAAGATCAAGGAAAGGATCAATCAGCTTTTTTTTGGCATCATACTGGTCGATGCGCAAATCCAGCAAACCGAGCTCCTCAAAAAAGACATCCAGCTGGGGATCGACAAAACCAATGCCGCCATCACCAACGGTACCGCGCTCAAAAGCAGCGCCAATGCCCTAAAAGCCGAACTGCTCAAGGCCAATCAGCGCATCATTGAATTCAAAGCTGCCCGCAAAGGTTACCTGGACATGCTTTCCTTGTTCATCCATCAGCAACTGGACGACAATGTGGTGCTTGAAAAACCAGCGGTACTGACGGTTTCTTCCAGCATCAATCGACCAGAGTTGAAACTATTCAGTGCGCAACAACGCACTTTTGAGGTACAGAACAAGCTCATCACGGCCAGAAATCTGCCTCGCGCCAGTTTGTTTCTGCAAGGGGGCTACGGCAAACCTGCGCTGAATGTGCTCAACAGCGCTTTCGATCTGTATTACATCGGAGGACTACGTCTGAATTGGAATCTTTCGGGCTATTACACCGCCAAAAATGAACGGAAAATCCTGTCGATCAATCAAGACATCATCGGGCTGCAACAGGAAACCTTCCTGTTCAACATCAACCTCAACCTCAAACAACAAAATGCGGAGTTGAGCAAATTGCAAGAGCTGATTGCTTTCGACAGCGAGATCATCCAACTCCGCGAAAGCATCAAAAATACCGCCAAAAACCAACTGGATTTCGGTACCGTGACCAGCAACGATTACATCACGTATTTGAATGCCGAAGACCAGGCCAAACAGGGTTTGCTGCTGCATCAAATCCAGTTGTTGATGGCTCAGTACAACTACCAAACCACCTCTGGCAACTAATACCTTAACTTTTAACCAAAAGACAATGAATAATTTATCAAAAATCGGCATACTTGGATGCCTACTCATTTCCTTCTTCGCCTGCAACAAAGACCAAAACACCTTTGACGCATCCGGTGCTTTTGAAGCCGAAGAGGTGATTGTATCTGCGGAGCAAACCGGAAAAATTTTGAGCCTGAATATCGAAGAAGGCCAACAGTTGGAAAGCAATGTGGTCGTCGGGCAAATCGACGTAGCCGCGCTCAACGTACAAAAAGAACAAACCCAGGCCTCGGTTAATGCCATCGGCCAAAAAGTAAACAATTCCACGCCCCAGGTCAATATCCTGCAAAGCCAGATCAAAACCCAAAAAGCCCAAATCCAGGTGCTGAATCAGCAGTTGGAAGTGCTGAACAAGGAAGTGGCCAGAACCCAAAACCTCGTCAAAGCCGATGCCGCCACTCCCAAACAACTGGATGACCTGATGGGACAAAAATCGATTCTGGAAAAACAAATCGCTGCTGCGCAGGACCAAGTTGGTGTGCTCAATGAGCAAATCGCCGCCGCCAAGGAAAACGTCAGCATCCAAAACCGGGGCGTGCTCAGCGAAGTGACGCCGATGCAAAAGCGGATCAGCATCCTGGACGAGCAAATTGGTCGCGGGCAAATCAAAAACATCGTAGCGGGCACGGTGCTCACCAAGTACGCCTCCGCCGGCGAATTTGCCAGCATGGGCAAGGCTTTGTACAAAATCGCCGACCTCTCCGTGCTCACTCTCCGTGCTTACATCACTGGCAATCAGCTGCCCTTGATCAAGTTGAACCAACAAGTGAAAGTCCTCACCGACGATGGCAAAGGTGGCTTCACAGAAACCACTGGCCAAATCACCTGGATCAACGACAAAGCGGAGTTCACCCCCAAAACGATCCAGACCAAAGATGAACGCGCCAATATGGTGTACGCCATCAAAGTGAAAGTGAAAAACGACGGCACCTATAAAATCGGAATGTATGGCGAAATCAAATTTCAATAGCCATGGCCGACGTCGTATTGAACCACATCAGCAAAACCTACAACAAAGGCGAGGTCAAAGCGGTAACGGATGTGTCGTTTGAGGTTGAAAAAGGGGAGCTTTTTGGCCTGATTGGCCCCGATGGCGCGGGCAAAACCAGCATCTTTCGTGTACTCACCACGCTGTTGTTGCCCGATGCAGGTTCGGCATCGGTCAATGGGCTGGATGTGGTCAAAGATTGGAAGGCCATCCGCAAGCGGGTAGGGTACATGCCGGGCAAGTTTTCCTTGTACCAGGACTTGACGGTGGAAGAAAACCTCAATTTTTTTGCCACGGTTTTCAACACCAGCGTTGCCGAAAATTACGACCTGATCAAGGACATTTATGTGCAAATCGAGCCTTTCAAAGATAGGAGAGCGGGCAAGCTTTCGGGGGGGATGAAGCAGAAACTGGCCTTGTGTTGTGCCCTGATTCACCGCCCAAAGGTGCTTTTTTTGGATGAACCCACCACGGGGGTAGATACCGTTTCTCGCAAGGAATTTTGGGAAATGCTCAAGCGCCTCAAAGAACAAGGCATCACCATTTTGGTCTCTACGCCCTACATGGACGAAGCTACTTTGTGCGAACGCATCGCGCTGATTCAGGATGGCAAAATTTTGTCGATCGATACCCCCGCTCAGGTCGTGAAGCAATTCCCCAAAAACCTCTACGCCATCAAATCTGAGCGCATGAGCCAGTTGCTACGCGACATCCGGCACCTGGACTACATCGACAGTTGCAACTCCTTTGGCGAATACCACCACATCACTTTTCGGGACGAAGACGATTACGAGATACAGAAAAAACTGATCGCCGATCTGAACAGCAAAAACCACGAGTACATCGAATTCAAGGCAACGCCTGCGACCATCGAAGATTGTTTCATCAAATTACTCGATCAGCATGAATAGGAACATCGTCATTTCTACCGATAAACTCACCAAACGTTTTGGCGATTTTGTGGCTACCAATGAAATCACCTTTGATGTGTACGAAGGTGAGATTTTTGGGTTCCTGGGTGCCAATGGAGCGGGCAAAACGACCGCCATGCGGATGCTCTGCGGTTTGTCTACCCCCTCATCTGGAAAAGCGACCATCGCCGGCTTTGATGTGTACAAAGAAACCGAAAAGATCAAAGCCAACATTGGCTACATGAGTCAAAAATTCTCCCTTTACGAGGACTTGACGGTGCAGGAAAACATCCGCTTTTTTGGCGGCATTTATGGAAAAAAAAAAAAAAAAATCAAGTCCAAAAGTGATGAATTGATCCAGCAGTTGGGGCTGGAAAAAGAGCGGGGAAAACTGGTCGGCTCGCTGCCGCTGGGCTGGAAGCAAAAACTGGCGTTTTCGGTGGCCATTTTTCACGAGCCCAAGATCGTGTTTCTGGATGAACCCACTGGCGGCGTTGACCCCGTCACGCGGCGGCAGTTTTGGGACCTCATTTACGATGCATCCGACCGAGGCATCACCATTTTTGTCACCACCCACTACATGGACGAAGCCGAATATTGCAACCGCGTCTCGATGATGGTAGACGGCTACATCAAAGCACTGGATACTCCGACGAAGCTCAAACAACAATTTTCTGCCGAAACAATGGATGCCGTATTTTTTGAATTGGCACGGGGTGCAAAAAGAAAAGCAGATTAACCATGAGACAATTCTTCGCTTTCGTTATCAAGGAATTCTACCACGTTTTCCGCGACCCAAAGTCCATGCTGATGCTGTTTGGGATGCCCATCATGCTGATTTTGCTCTTTGGTTTTGCGTTGAGCAATGAGATCAAAAACTCAAAAATTGTCATTTGTGATTTTGCCCAGGACCCAGCATCCCAGCGCATCATCGACAAGATTGAAGCCAGCAAGAATTTTGAAATCAAAAAATTCCTGTACGATCCCCGCCAAATTGAGCAAGCCTTCAAGGAGGGCAACGTCAAACTGGTGGTCGTGATTCCCAACCACTTCAACGACGACTTGCTGCACCTCCACAAGGCGCAAATTCAAGTCATCGCCGATGCTTCCGACCCCAATACCGCCAATACCCTGACGAATTATGTCACCAATATCGTGATGGATTACCAGCAGGAAATCACGCCCTTTAATGATTTGCCGCAGAAGATCACTACCGAAATCAGGATGATTTACAACCCAGAACTCAAAGGCACGACCAATTTTGTACCGGGGGTAATGGCACTGGTTTTGCTCCTGGTTTGTGTGCTGATGACCTCGGTTTCGATTGTGAAAGAAAAGGAAAAGGGGACGATGGAGGTGCTGCTAGTTTCGCCGATGCACCCACTGATGGTGGTCATTTCCAAGGCAGTGCCTTACCTGTTTTTGTCAATCGTCAACCTTTCAGTGATTTTGCTGCTGAGTGTTTTTTTGCTAAAAATGCCCATCAATGGCAGCGTCGGCTTGCTGTTTTTTGAAAGCTCACTGCTCATTCTCACTGCGCTTTCCCTGGGCTTGCTCATTTCCAATGGTGCGCAATCACAGCAACAGGCCATGCTCATTTCCTTGATGGGTATGTTGATTCCAGTGCTGTTGTTTACCGGGTTTATGTTTCCGCTGGAGAATATGCCCCTTCCGCTGCAAATCATCGCCAACGTAGTGCCCTCAAAGTGGTATTACATCATCGTAAAATCGATCATGATCAAAGGTTTGGGCCTTACTGCAATTTGGAAAGAGACCCTGATTTTGCTGGGCATGACCGTGTTTTTGCTCAGCGTGAGCATCAATAAATTCAAAATTCGCCTCGGATGAGAACTTTAAGATTTTTGTTGCAAAAAGAGTTCCGGCAAATCTTCAGAAACCGGGCACTGCTGCCAGTGATCTTCATCGCGCCGATGATCCAGTTGCTGATCATGCCCCTGGCCGCCGATTACGAGATCAAAAACATCAATATATCCATCGTAGACCACGATCACTCGGCGTATTCCCGGCAATTGGTGTCCAAAATCAGCTCTTCGGGCTACTTTGTGATCAGCGATTACGGCACCTCATTCAATGCTGCTTTTCAGCAATTTGAAAAAGACAAGTCCGACTTGATTCTGGAAATTCCACTCGGCTTTGAGCGCAATCTGGTCAAAGAAAACGAACAAAAACTCTTCATCGCCGTAAATGCCATCAACGGCACCAAGGCCATGGTGGGCAGTTCGTACCTCAACAGAATCATTGCGAGTTTCAATGCCGACATTCGACTGGAAATGACGGCTAACCCGCGCATGAATCCCTTCCCAAACATCGAAGTGCCTTCCATCAATCGCTTCAATCCCTACCTGAATTATCCGTTCTTCATGGTGCCCGGCATTTTGTGTACCCTCGTAACCATGATCGGTGTGTACATGTGCGCATTGAACATTGTGAAGGAAAAAGAGGTCGGCACCATTGAGCAAATCAATGTGACACCCATCAAAAAAATCCACTTCATCCTGGGCAAGCTGATCCCCTTTTGGGTCATTGGGGTGTTCCTTTTTTCGGTGGGTTTGTTCGTCATCGCGGGTCTGGTGTATGGGATTAGACCTGCTGGCAGTATCCCGTTGCTCTATTCCTTTTTGTTCCTTTTTCTGATCGCCGTACTCGGCATCGGACTGCTGATCTCCACCTATTCCGAAACCCAGCAACAGGCCATGTCCATCGCCTTTTTCTTCATGATGATCTTCATGCTGATGAGCGGCTTGTTTACCCCCGTCGACAGCATGCCCAATTGGGCAATCGTGATCGCTAGACTGAATCCGGTAACCCACTTCATCGAGGTAGTGCGCATGGTGGTGTTGAAGGGCAGTGGGTTCAACGACATCAAGTACCATTTTCTGGTGATGACGGGATTTGCGCTGTTTTTTAATAGCTGGGCGGTTTGGAATTATCGGAAGACGGCGTGAGGGAGTTGGGATTGCTTGATTGGGAAAAAATGTGGATATTTGTTTGGAATATCTAAGTAGTTACAAACAAAGCTTCAATGATAAAAAAAATCGCCATTGCAAATTTCAAGTCTATCCGAGCGTTGGAACTAACTCTTAGTAGGACCAACATCTTAATTGGTGCAAATGGCGTTGGAAAAAGCAATTTTATTTCATTTTTTAAAATGTTGAGAAGCTTAAAAAATAATACACTCAACAAATATGTTGCAGAACAAGGGTATATGGACAATCTAGTCAATTATGGCCTTGGTGCAGGAATACCTATTTGGGGCGAGCTTTCTTTTTCAAAAGATAATGAAGCCTTGATTCATACCTATGATTTCTCGTTGAAACCAGATAATAAAAATTTGGCTATCATTGATCACGAATCAAGCACTCAATGGACTGGGGACGATCAAACGTTAGGACAAGGCTACACCAATTATAATCAGACTGATCAGAGTATTCATTTGGTGAGAGAAGATCAAGCTGTGTATAAATTAACCACTGATTATTTCGACACATTATATGTTTACCATTTTCACGATACTTCGGCTGACTCGCCCTTGAAAAAAACAGCTAGAGTACACGACAATCTTTTTCTACGTGAAGATGGTAGCAACCTTGCTGCTTTTCTATACTACTTGCAAGAAAAACATCCCCAAAGACTTAATCTTATTGAAAAGGTTATTCGGTCAATTGCTCCTTTTTTTGGTCAATTCAACTTACATCCCGACCGACTAAATGAGGAGTATATTCAACTAGAATGGAAAGAAATTGGCTATGACCGTTATCAAAATGTACAGAACCTTTCAGATGGAACACTCCGATTTATAGCACTAACTACATTGATGCTACAACCAAACCCACCCAAAGTCATCATTATCGATGAGCCTGAGTTGGGACTTCATCCTAGTGCCATTACGATGTTAGCAGGGTTGATTCGGAAAGTGACTCCAAAAAGTCAAGTCATTTTGTCTACTCAGTCTATTCAATTGGTTAATGAATTTGAACCCGAGGATATTATTGTAGTTGATCGTAAAAATGAACAATCGGAGTTCAAGCGTTTAGATTCAGATAAACTGCAAATCTGGCTTGAAGAATATGGACTAGGCGAAATCTGGTACAAGGGCATAATTGGTGGGAAGCCATGAAAAGAATATTTGTTATCGTTGAGGGTAAAACGGAAGAAACCTTCGTCAATGGGATATTGCGCCAATACTTGTTCACACACGAAATATTCAATCTTACAGGCATATTGATCCAAACAAGTCATGGACACAAAGGTGGTTTTGTCAATTATCAGCACTTGAAAAATGACATACTCAAAAGATTGAGAGAACCCGACGTTGTGGTGTCCACTTTTATTGATTTTTTCCGTATCCCGACTTCTGTTCCTGACTACGCTAAAATGTTGAGAGCAGTTGATCCCAATACAAAGATAGACATTTTGGAAAAAGGCATGGCTAGCGACATCGATCATCCTCGATTTCTCCCTTACATTCAGAAGTTTGAATTTGAAGCCTTATTATTTTCCAACAACCAAGGTTTCTCCGCCATGTATAATGATATTGATTCTGGTGTTGCTCAAGCTACCCAATCCATAATAGATCAATATCCTGATCCAGAAGATATCAACAATCACCCCGATACGGCTCCTTCGAAAAGAATTCAAAAAATCCTCAGTGATTACGAAGAAAAGTATGACAAAGTAGTTGAAGGCAATCTAATCGCTGAAGAAATCGGCATCCACACCATCCTCGAAAAATGCCCACGCTTCCGAGCCTGGGTTGAAAAACTAATCGTAGCCTGCCAATAACCTACCCCTCCTGACAAGCCCGATACAAATCCTGCCAGCCCTCTCTACCCTTCACCACCGTCTCCAAATACTCCTGCCATACCTCCGTATCCAGAGCAGTATCCTTGACGATGGCACCGGTCAAACTGGAAGCCAGATCCCGCGCCCGCAATTGCCCGTCACCAAAATGCAGGCATAACGCTTGCCCACTATTGACCACCGAAATCACCTCGGCGGTGCTAAGCGTGGCGGTAGGTGATTTGAGTTTTAATTTGCCGTCTTCGGTACGCCCTGAGCGCAATTCCCGGAAAATGGTCACCAAGCGGCGGATTTCCTCACTGGGCACCTTAGCCTCCGCCAAATCCAGGGCTTTACCCAATTGGCTCACCCGGGTTTGCACAATTTCCACTTCCTCTTCCATGCTGCTGGGCAAAGGCAAGACCACCGTATTGAAACGACGCTGCAAGGCGCTAGATAACTCATTCACGCCCCTATCCCGATCATTGGCGGTGGCGATGATATTGAAGCCCCGCATGGCCTGCACCTCGGTATTCAGCTCGGGGATCGGTAAGGTTTTTTCGGATAAGATCGTGATCAGCGCATCCTGCACATCCGAAGGCACCCGGGTCAACTCTTCGATGCGCACAATGGCTCCGTGTTGCATACCGTGCATCACCGGGCTGGGGACTATGGCTTTTTCAGAAGGGCCTTCGGCGAGCAAGCGGGCGTAGTTCCAGCCGTAGCGCAAGGCGTCTTCACTCATGCCCGCAGTGCCTTGTACTAATAGGGTAGAGTCCCCGCTGATGGCCGCAGCCAGGTGCTCAGATACCCAGGTTTTGGCGGTGCCGGGTACACCCATGAGCAGGAGTGCGCGGTCGGTGGCGAGGGTGGCTACAGCAACTTCAATGAGGCGGCGCTGGCCGAAGTACTTGGGCGTAATTTCTTCCCCGCTGTCCAGTTTGCCCCCCATCAGGTAGGTCACTACGGCCCAGGGGGATAGTTTCCAGTTGCGGGGGCGGGTGTGCTGGTCGGCTGCGGCCAGGGCAGTTAGTTCGGCGGCGTAGATGTTTTCGGCGTGTGGGCAAAGAATGTCCATGTTTTGGTTACAATTTAAAAAGCTAAAAGCGACAACAATGGGAGAACGGATGACACGGATAAAAACGGATAAAAACGGATAAATGATAGGTAACCACAAATTTATCCGTTTTAATCCGCTTTTATCCGTGTCATCCGTTCTCCTAATTATTGTCGCTCCACGCCGAAGGCGTAAGAGTCTCGGTTTTGTGTTTAAAAACAAGCAAAGTGTATTCCATCAAGGCTTGGGCCGCTTGTACCTAATCGGCGCAGCCGGCTCCGGCTTCAATACCACCCCCTTCGTTTTCATCAAGTTCATGGCCTCCTGCACGGCGCGTTCCAGTTGAGGATCACTTCCTTTGAGCACAGCGGAAGGGATTTGCTCCACCTCAATATCGGGCGCAATACCTTCGCCCTCAATGGCCCATTTGCCATCCACGTCATAAAATCCACCGCGTGGTGCCACCATCCGGCCACCATCGATGAATCCAGGCGTATCCGCCGTGTGTACCAAACCACCCCAGGTACGCGTTCCCACTAGTGGCCCAATGTTCATCCGTTTGAACAAGTACGGCAGCAAGTCACCACCGGAGCCCGCCCGTTCATTGATGATCATCACCTTTGGGCCCCAAATCCCAGTTTGTGGCTGGGTAAAGGGGCGATTGCCATCCACCCGGCTGTTAAAATACCCGTGCAATTGCCGAGCCATGATGTCGACCATATAATCCGCGGCTGAGCCGCCGCCGTTGTTGCGCTCATCGATAACCGCGCCTTTTTTGTCTTGCTGGGCAAAATAATAGCGGTTGAAGTAGGTAAAGCCGGGGTTACCCGTATTTGGCACGTACACATAAGCCAGTTGGCCTTTAGACAAAGAATCGACCTTGCGGCGGTTGCCTTCCACCCAATCGCGGGAGCGCAGTGGGCCTTCGTTGGCCAGCGGCACCACGGTTACCAAACGGCTGCCTTCCAGGTTCGGATTTTGGTTGAGCCGCAATTTAACCTGTTTGTCGGCGCTGCCTTCAAAAAAGCTGTAGAAATTTTGCGATGCTTTGATGGTTTTGCCGTTCACCTCCAGGATATAGTCGCCCACTTTGGCGTCGATGCCCGGAGTAGCCAGTGGTGCCCGCAAATCGGGGTTCCAACTTTCCCCGGTGTAGATTTTTTTGATCCGGTAAAAACCATTGACTTCCTCGATATCTGCGCCCAGCAAGCCCACCGGAACACTCTTGATGTCCGGAAAATCGCCTCCGCTGGTGTAGGAGTGCCCTACGGCAATCTCACCACCCAGAATATCTACCACATAGTTCAAGTCGGTGCGGTGTTTGACGTGATCCACCCAGGGGCGGTACCATTTGTATACCTCATCCCAGGGCGCACCGTGGGTATTGTCCACGTACAAAAAGTCGCGCTGAAAACGCCAGCCCTCGCGGAAGATCTGCGCCCATTCCTGGGT
This sequence comes from Saprospiraceae bacterium, assembly GCA_027488855.1. GTDB lineage: Bacteria > Bacteroidota > Bacteroidia > Chitinophagales > Saprospiraceae > Haliscomenobacter. The sequence goes on along the minus strand of JAIYAV010000173.1, from coordinate 24,349 downwards.
TGGGTCTACTTTGAATTGCAGGTTCAGGTTCAATTTGCCGTCGCCGGGTTTGGGCAGGGCATCGGTTTTGACAATGCCCCAGGCACCTGCGCCATTGTACAACAGTTGTTTGCGATCAGCCGAAGTGACCGCAGAATTGACCCCACTTAGGTAAACCTCGGTTTTGCGGTCTTTAAAATTGTAGCGGTGCAGTGTTTGTCCCGGTTGATTTTGTAATGCTTCCAGGTAAAAAACATAATCCTTCGGGCCTGCAACCAGACTGGTGTAGTTGCGCAGCGGAACGTTGACGGGTAGGATGCGTTGTTGGATGCCATCCAAGTCGACTGTTACTGCTACCCCTGCATCCTTGTTCGCAGGAGCTTCTGACTTGCTTTCAGCTTTGGCTTCCTCTTCATCACTTTTGGGCAAAAATGGCGAGGCGTCTTTTTTGGACAAAACCACCACGTATAAGCCCCGATTGACTTGGTTGCTGTAAGCGCTCATGTCGAGCCAGGAACTGGTCAGGCCGTAATCGGTACTCGCAAGGAAATAGAGGTATTTGCCGCCCGCATCCCAAACCGGGGTGATGGCATCGGCCAGCCCGTCGGTGATTTGCTGGCTTTGACCCGTTTCCACATTGTACAAAAAAATGGCCTTGTACAAGTTGTTCAACAAGCGCGAATAAGCGATCCATTTGCTATCGGGTGACCAAACGGGGTTCATCGTGCGCACGACGTGGGCGTAAGGCTCGGTGTCCACCTTTTTGCTTTTCCCCGTTGCTACCTCAATGTACCACAGCCGCAAGTGGGTATCGGTATAAGCAATGTATTTGCCATCCGGCGACCAGGCGGGACGGAAAAAGAAAGTCGGTTTTTCGATGGCAATCGCCCGTGGTTTTTCCAAACCCGCCTGATCCCCAATCATCAGTTGATACTCCCCACTGGCGTCAGAAAACCAGGCAATTTTTTGCCCGTCGGGCGACCAGGCTGGGTAGCGATCGGCTGCGCCGCTAGACTGCGTAATGTTGCGCCAATCACCATTTTCTTTGGGGACGGTGAAAATTTCGCCCCGGTGTTCAAATAAGGCGCGTTGCCCAGTGGGCGACAAGGATGCGTTGAGCAAGCCACCCGCAGGTGCATCTTCCCAGCGTGGCCGAGCGTAATTGAGGTCGGCATTGACCTGGATGTTCAGTTGTTTGGCTTTGCCGGATTGTGGATCGAGCAAATGGAGGTAGCCCCCTTGTTCGTAGACCAGGCGGTCGTCGCAGGCATCGATGCTTTTTACATCAAAGTCTTTGTGGAAGGAAATTTGCTTCAACTCCTTGCTGCGGGGGTCGAATCGCCAAACGTTGTTGGCGTAGTCGCGTTCGGAGAGGAAATAGACCTGACCTTTGTACCAGACCGGATCGGTGTGGCGTTCACGGTCAGTTTGGGGTGTTTGTTGGAGGGAATTGTCCTTTAGATTGAGAATCCAAATCGGCTGGGCTTGCCCGCCCCGGTAATTGCGCCATTCGGGATCCCAAAAAGTGATGGGTTGGTAGGCGACGAACTGGCCATTTTCGGATACTTCGCCAAAAGATGCTTGCGGGATGGGCAGCATTTTTTCTACCCCACCTTCAACGGGAACGCTGTAAAACTGGTTGATGCGGGTAGGAACCCCAGCGCGGCCAGAGCGAAAGAGTACCGCTTTGCCATCGGGCATCCAGCCTTGTACGACGTCATCGCCAGGGTGCCAGGTCAAACGCCGGGGTGCGCCGCCCTCGGTCGGCATTACGAATACATCGGTGTTGCCATCGTACTGCCCGGTGAAGGCAATCATTTTGCCATCGGGTGAAAAATGGGGAAAACTTTCGGTGCCTTCGTGGGTAGTGAGGCGCTGGGCTTCACCTCCCTCGCGGTCGACCAGCCAAAGGTCGTCGGCATGGACAAAAACGATGTGTTTGTTGCTGACGCTGGGCTGACGGAGCAGGCGGGTGCCTTGGGAGAAAGTAGTGACAGTCTGTGCCAGGCACATGCAAAGTAGAAGGTAATGGATGTGGTATTTCATTGGTTAGGTGATTTGAATGGGGAAGATAGGGAAAAGTTTTCAACGCAATAAATCCGCCGCTATCGCTAAAAAATCTTGCGCCCATTTGTTGTATTCCAGGCTTTTCTCCCCATGAGCTATGATACCCGATCTATCGGACTGTGATAACTGCGATAAACGACCCGACATTTGTGCCCATTCATTGGGGTATAAACCCTTCAGCAAGTTCACTGCCTCCTGGGGTTTATATTGGGCAATTAAACCACGTATTTCCGCTATGTTCACGGCTTGAATATTGGCGTTTTTCAAAACCATAGCGATGTACAATTCCTCATCTGATTTTTCACATTCGGTTTTGGTTTTGCCATTTTGCAAACGCCTTTTGAGGACTTCGTACTTGAAAAAATGAGGTGCATCGTCTTTTTTACACGCGGCACAGGGGCAAGGCACCAATTTATCCACCACCAAGTTTTTAAATTTTGTGTTGGCGTGAATATCATCGATCACTTCAACGGCGCGATTGAGCAAATCGGCTTTTGACGCACCAAAACCGAACAATTCTATTTTATGATCCTGGTTGTTCTCCCGGGCAAAAACCCGGCCTTGTCCGTCTTTGCTGACGAATTGCACGGCGTCGGACCAAACTTTTTCTGCCTCAATTTTATCATGCAATTCGCAGGTTAATTGGGTCAAAAAGCCACTGGGCAGGAATTTGTATTGGTAAATCAGATGGGTGGCATCGGCTGGGGGCACAAAGGCTTCCTGGCGCAGCGGCAGGCGTTGCGGCACGATATAGGTATCCCCACGGGTTTTGAAGCACAAGCGGAATTTTTCCATCACCTGGATCAAAAGACCATGTTTGTCCTCGTATTCAGGTTCTGACCAAATCGCATCGGCTGCGGCACTGGTAAATTGGCCGTTTTGCTGTTCTACGGAGGGGTGGTAGAGCAATTTAAACAAGGCATCAATCAACCATTTGGGGCTGAGAAAAACGGTGTTTTTCAAATGCAGATCATCAGGATAATACAAGGCAATGCCCAGTTCGGTCATCATTAAAGCATAGTCGTTCATCAAGTTTTTGTCTTCGATACCCTCGTCGCGGCAATATTGGCGAAATGTGGCGAAAGGGATGGTCGGTTCAGTTGCGGATAGGGTAGCCAATTTTTCGCGGACATTGAAAAATGAGTTGATGACCTCCTTTTGGGTATGCGGCAATTGCGTAGCGCTGTGGAACAGTTTTTCTTTCAAGGCCACAAAACGGCGGTCACTCGCGGCATTTTTTAAATTCACTTGCTCCACCGATTGGAAGGTTTCGGGAAAACGTTCCTGGATTTTGACGATCTCTTTTAAACCCTCGGTATGCCCGTCTTTTTCATTTTGCACAATAAAAAAGGGGCTGTTTTTGCCCAATAATTCGATGATGTTCAACCAATATTGAAAATTCGCATTTTGCTCGCGGGTATTTGATAAAACGGCATACACCACCGAATCGGACATAAAAAACTGATGCGCATAGTGTTGGATGTTTTGCCCGCCAAAATCCCAGATGTTGACGGTAAACTCATCCCCTTCCCGGTTTTTGCATTGGATTGGCTCAATGTTGATGCCCCGGGTGGTGGCATCGGGTTCGGGCATGGGAGCCTGGGCATCTATGAGTTTATCTTTTAGGGTTGTTTTTCCCGCTCCGCCTTGGCCCACTACCAGCAGGCGGGCTTCATTCACCTTGCGGGTACCACTCCTTTCTTGTTCTTTCCAGTAGCGGAGAATGGCCTTATTGCCTTGTTTGGCTATTGACATAGGTGGGTTGATGAGAGGGCAGTTGTCGACATGAATCGCAATTTCTGAAACCTCATAGCCCGAATTAAACAGTATTCCTCTTTCTAGGATTGTTTTTAAGGGACTTAAATCGCTCACTTGGGTCCAGGAAATATCAAGTCTTTGCAAATTAACCAAATCTTGTAATGGACTTAAATCCCTCACTTGAGTCACAAAAGCGGAAAGCGATTGCAGCTTGTATAAATCCTTCAAGGGGCTTAAATCACTCACTTGGGTTTGGGTAAAGTAAAGCTCTTGCAAATTACTCGAACCTTGCAATGGACTTAAATCGCTCACTTGGGTAGAGGAAACGTCAAGTATTTGCAAATTAACTAAATCTCGTAAGGGGCTTAAATCGCTCACTGGGGTATAGGAAACATCAAGTATTTTCAAATTATCTAAATCTTGCACTGGACTTAAATCACTCACCTGGGTCTGGGGAAAGTAAAGCGTTTGCAAATTACTCAAATCTTGCAAGGGGCTTAAATCGCTCACTGGGGTTCCAGCAGCGGAAAGCGTTTGCAAATTAACTAAATCTCGCAGGGGACTTAAATCGCTCACTTGAGTCGCAGAAATTGTAAGTATTTGCAAATTAACTAAATCTTGCAATGGACTTAAATCACCCAACTGGCACTCATTTGCCAGCAGCACTCTAAGCTTTGCCAATTGGCGCATTTTAGTGGAAAAATACTGAATATCATTGGGTGCACCTTCATTTTTCGACTCAAAGCGAACCAATTTTTGATTTTCATCATAATACCCCCCTTTCATACAAAGGTATAAAACCTCCAGGTGCACAAGCTCAAAAAGTTCAGCAGGTAGTTCAGTTAGGCCGCAGTTGCCTAAATCCAAAAAGGTACTTTGGTTTTCTTTTGCTTCGCGAATGAGGGCCAGGGCGAGTTCGGACATGGGTGTTTGAATGAGGAGGTTAGCGAATTATTTTGGTGCTGGTGAGAGCGAAGTTAGGGTTTATGTGCCATTTTATTAGACTACAACTGATGAAAATACGGAAGAGGGTATAGATTTGACAAATAGGAGTCTCCGCTTACCTTTGCAATTCGTTTAAATGCTCAAATTGTACATCAACACACCATCATCACATGGACTTATCCAACCTCTGTACCCAAACCCTTGCCCTCGTGCAAGAAGTAGCCGTATTCATTTCCAACGAACTGGGCAAAGTAGAAACAATCGAAGTCAAAGCCGAGCAGTTCAACAACCTGGTCAGCTACGTGGATAAAACTTCTGAGCAAAAACTGATCGCTGGTTTGAGCGAAATTTTGCCCGGCTCGGTCTTTTTGGCCGAAGAACAAACCACTGAACAAGCTCAAGGAGAATGGCGTTGGATCATCGATCCCCTGGATGGCACCACCAATTTTTTGCACCAATTGCCTTGTTTCGCCATCAGTGTTGGTTTAGAACACCATGGCGAAATGGTGCTAGGCGTAGTGCATGAGATCAGCCGCAGCGAATCTTTTTATGGCTGGAAAAATGGGGGTGCTTACCTCAACGGCAAACGCATCCAGGTGAGCCAACGGAATGGATTGAAGGAGGCCTTGATTTCTACGGGATTTCCCTACCACGATTTTAGCCGGATTGAGGCGTATCAAAAGGTCAGCGAATACCTCATGCGCAATACCCGGGGGATTCGGCGCTGGGGCGCCGCCGCGGTGGATTTGGCCTACGTGGCTTGTGGCCGGTACGACCTGTTTTTTGAATACCACCTCCAGCCCTGGGATGTTGCGGCGGGTGGATTGTTGATTTTGGAAGCAGGTGGTCAGGTCAGTGATTTTCAGGGTGGGAAAGAAAAATGTTGGACGGGGGAAGAGATGTTGGCGGGGGCGCCGCAGGTGATGGCGGAGATCAAAGGGGTGTTTGAGGAATGTTTCGGGTAAACCAAATGCATGCCCCAATTGTATTACCATCTACCAAAATAACCTGCAAATGACCATTGACATCTGGTCGGACGTTGCTTGTCCGTACTGCTATATTGGCAAACGCCACCTGGAAGCTGCCCTGGCTCGTTTCCCCCACATGGAAGAAGTGGAGCTCAACTGGCGCAGTTTTGAACTCGATCCTCAAGCTCCGGCAAAATCGCCGGGCGACCTCTTCGATGTACTCTCTCGCAAATACGGCATGCCACGTCAACAGGCCCAGGAAATGACCCGTGGGGTAGAAAACATGGGCCGTGGAGTGGGCATCAACTTTGATTTTGCGCAGGCAGTGCCCGTCAACACCCTGAATGCGCACCGTTTGATTCACCTGGCCGCTGAGCATGGACTGCAGGATCAGGCCAAGGAAGCCTTGCTCAAGGCGTATTTTACGGAAGGAAAGGATTTATCAGATTTGGCAATTTTGGTTCAAATTGGCACTCAACTGGGTTTGGATGCTCAAGTTGTAACTGAAACGCTCAACTCCAGTGCTTTTACCGAAGCGGTGCGGGCAGATGAGGAGTTCGCTTACGAAATTGGTGTACAGGGTGTACCATTCTTTGTGTTTGATCAAAAATATGCCTTGCGGGGTGCGCAGCCAGTGGAGGCTTTTGTGCAGACGCTGGAGGCGGTTTGGGAAAAAACGCAGGTAGCCGTGGCGGAGAGTGGCGAGGCTTGTGATGTGGATGGATGTGATTGACATTGAACAATCATTACCACTGGCCATCAAACCAAAGCAACATTTTTTTTAGCACAAAGAACCCAAAGGCAGCACAAAGGACACAAAGTTAGACGTTGACAAGGCTTTACATCCAAAATTAGAAAAATCCAGGCATATTGCTTTGTCAAAATCGCGTCTTTGTGTCCTTTGTGCTGCCTTTGGGTTCTTTGTGCTCATTTTTTCTTTGTGAAAATAATGTCGCGCTTGTGGCTGTTTTAAATTAAAAATGTCAGCTCCATGGCATTTAATTTTTCATTGGAATATACCAGCGATTCTTTTTCAAATCCACTCCCCCACCCATTTCTTCTTGCACGGCCCGATCCACAATATAAACCCCAATTTTGGCCATGTTTTCAAAAGTATCAATCCCATTGTTCGGGAACCCGATCCGGGTGCGATGGATGTTGAACTGATTGGCGAACTTACGGCCAAAAGCTTTTTCCACCCCTTCTTTGCCCAACATAAAGCCCAATAAGCCACCCCAGGTAGCAGTGGGATTGTCCGAATCCCAACCCGCTAGCGCACCAATTTTGATGGTTTCTTTCAGGTCCCCTTCGCCGTACAACAAGCTGATGATGCTGGAGGCAAAATTGATGCCCGCGGCAAAACAGGCGTTGCAGTAGCGGTTTTGGGATGTCATGGTGTAGCCATCGGCTTGTTCAACCTGATAGCGTTGATAGACCTCGTCGCGGGTTTGTTCCCAGGGGATGCCAGCCTTATAGCGGCTTTTGACAAAGTCGTACATTTTGGCGGAGTAGGAATCTTGCGGCAGGTGTTTGCGCGCCTCGTCGGCCATCCATTGCAGGTTTTCTTTGCTGGATTTTTTGGGGTCGGCGGCGGAAGCCAAGGAGTACATGATCACGTAAAACTCGGAAATCCATTGGGCGTTTTCGCGGGCGGTGGTTTGAATGGGCAGTTGGGCCATTTTGAGTGCAACATCCGGGCGAGTGGGGGTGAAAAAGCCGAAGATTTCAGTGGTGAGTTGGGCGTCGATCATGTCGTACTCGGGGTTGTTGGCGGGGTCGCTGGTAGCGGGCGGTACCAGGCCAGTTCTCATCAGGTCAAAGGCTTTTTGATTGGAAACCCAGAGGAAGTTTTCTTCTTCAGCCTTGATGTGTTTGAGCCAACCTTCACGGATTTGGGGGCCGCTCAATACGGAGGTTTTGTTGCCGTAAAGTAGTGCCTGGTAGATGTATTCGATGTCGGTATCATCGTCGGCACCCCAAAGGCCGCCTTCTTTTTCCAACACAAAATCCAGGGTCGGTGACCACTTGCTGACGGTGGTTTTGTCCCAAATGTTGGGTTGATCGGCTTTGCCCCAATCGGCGCGGGTGTAAAAAGGCCCGGTTTTGATTTCTCCGATGTTGCCAATTTTGTCCATTTCGGTGACCAAGCCCGTCCAGTTGGCGATGCATTGGCCGAGCCAGAAACCGTAGAGTTTTTGGTGGTAGGTGGCGCGGGAGAGGATGCGATCGGTGGGTTTGGGGCGATAGGTTTGGTAGGTGAGTTGGGGGTCACGGTGGGGCTCGTCTGTTTTGGCTTTTTGGGCATTTAGGCCATTGCTACAAAGTATAATCAGAAAGCAAAAGCTAAAAGAATAGACGCTTTTCATGAAATGGATTTTGAGTTGAAAAAGGTACTTTAAAATAGTGTCTTCAAGATAGTCGAAGGAGTTGAAAAGTGGGAAAAGATGGGTTCGATTTTTTGAAATGCTTGACAATCGAGTAAAAACACCTCAATTTTGTACCGGATTCTGAAACTCCCACGTGGACGGTTATGCCTAACGGCGAAGGAAGTAGGAGTCCCCCGGGGTAGAATTTCTATCCCTTTTTTGTCTAAAATCAGCAGCTTTTTCTCTGATCGCAATAAAAAAAAGTGGCCACCCAACCTCCACGCCGAGCAGCCACTTTCCTTTATTTTATACCAATTACGCCTTCTCTTCCACCGGCTTTTCTTCCTCTTTTTCATCATCCCCATCCTCATCCACCGGCTCCGGCGGCAAACTAATCGCCCCATCATAAGGCGTTTTGCCAAAGGTCAGCCCCTTCTTATCTGTATGCACGTAGATGGTATCCCCAAGACTCGCCTCACCACTCAGTACCAGCTTCGACAATTCGTTGATCACGTCCTTTTGCAGCACCCGCTTCAGCGGGCGGGCACCAAACTGTGGGTCGTAACCCATATCCGCCAGTAAGGTTTTCGCCTCCTCGCTCACTTTGAGGATGATGCCCTGTTGGGCCAGCATTTTTTGGGTCTTTTTCAACAAGAGTTCCAAAATCTGCTTGATCTCATCCTTGTTCAGCGGCAGGAAGAGGATTTGTTCGTCGATGCGGTTCAGGAATTCCGGGCGCAGTTTTGTCTTTAGCAAGTTGAACACTTCTTCCTTAGTCGTGGCAATTATTTCAGTACGGTGTTTTTCTCCCATTTCGGTTAGGTCCTCAAAATTTTCCATAATTAGCTCAGCGCCCATATTCGAGGTCATGATAATGATGGTATTTTTGAAGTTGGCCATTCGGCCTTTGTTGTCTGTTAATCGGCCTTCATCCAATACTTGTAGCAGAATGTTGAAAGTATCTGCGTGTGCTTTTTCTATTTCGTCTAACAAGATGATACTATATGGCCTGCGACGCACAGCATCCGTCAATTGGCCTCCTTCCTCGTGGCCAATATATCCTGGAGGTGCCCCAATTAAGCGCAACACGGTTCCTTTTTCTTGATACTCACTCATATCGATGCGGGTCATAGCCTTCTCATCATCAAAGAGCACTTCAGCAATGGTTTTCGCCAATTCCGTTTTGCCCACCCCGGTTGGGCCCAGGAAGATGAAAGAACCAATGGGGCGATCGGCGTCTTGCAAACCTGCCCGGCTGCGGCGAATGGCGTCGGATACAGCCTTCACCGCTTCGTCCTGGCCAATGAGGCGTCGGCCTATCTCTTGTTCCATTTTGAGCAGTTTGTCTTTCTCGCTCTGGGTCATTTTATCTACTGGGATACCCGTCCAACGACTGACCGTGTAGGCTATATCACTTGCAGTTACCTTGTCGTTGGTAAACCGATCATCTTCGGGCAAGGCGGCCAGTTTTTCCTCGGCTACCTTGAGCATTTGCTTCTGGTCTTCCAGCTCCCCGTAGCGGATTTTGGCTACTTTTTCGTAGTCGCTGGCACGTTCGGCGCGTTCGGCCTGGGTTTCCAATTCTTCCATCTTTTTTTTGATGGCCTGAATGGTATCAACGATCTCTTTCTCATTTTTCCAATTAGCCATCAAGGAATCGCGCTTCTGCTTGGCATTGGCGATGTTTTCTTCAATGGCCTCCTGTTGTTTTTTGTTCTTTTCCCTTTTGATGGCCTCGCGTTCGATTTCGAGTTGGCGCACCTTGCGGTCCCACTCGTCGATTTCCTCAGGCAAGGAATCCAATTCCAACCGCAGGCGCGCAGCTGCCTCGTCGATGAGATCGATGGCCTTATCGGGCAACTGGCGGTCGGGAATGTAACGGTGGCTCAACTCGGCAGCAGCAACCAACGCCTCGTCCATGATCTCAATCTTGTGGTACACCTCGTAGCGCTCCTGCAAACCGCGCAGGATGGAGATGGTATCTTCTACACTGGGCTCATCAACGAGTACCTCTTGGAAGCGGCGCACCAGAGCCTTGTCTTTTTCGAAATACTTCTGGTACTCGTCGAGAGTAGTGGCCCCAATGGTGCGCAGTTCTCCGCGTGCCAGGGCAGGTTTGAGGATGTTCGCGGCGTCCATGGCACCACTGCCTCCACCCGCCCCAATGAGGGTGTGGATTTCGTCTACAAAAAGGATGATGGTATCGCCTGAATCAGCCACTTCCTGGATCACTCCTTTGAGGCGTTCTTCAAACTCCCCTTTATACTTGGCACCCGCAATCAAAGCAGCGATGTCTAATACAAAGATTTTTTTGCTCAGTAGGTTTTCAGGGACATCTCCTTTGACAATGCGCCAGGCCAAGCCTTCCACAATGGCAGTTTTGCCTACTCCAGCTTCGCCGATGAGAATCGGGTTGTTCTTTTTACGGCGGGAGAGAATTTGCAACACCCGGCGGATTTCGTCGTCGCGACCCACGATGGGGTCGAGTTTGCCAGTTTCGGCGCGTTCGTTGAGGTTGACTGCGTATTTGGCGAGGGCGTTGTAGCTGTCATCCGAACTTTGGTCGGTCACTTTGCGGCCTTTGCGGAGTTCGGTGATGGCCCCACGCATGAGTTGTTCGTTGGCACCGAGTTCTTTGAGCAATTTGGCACCGGAGTCCTCTCCTTGCAAGATGCCCATCAGCACCAGTTCTACAGAAATGTATTGATCCCCGAACTCTTTGAGCAGGGCTTTGGCTCGGCTGAGGGATTTGTTGGCGTCGTTGGTCAAAAACTGTTTGTCCGAACCTTCTACCTTGGGATACTTGAGCACCGCCTCGTCCAACTTGCGGCGCAGCATGTCGAGGTTTACGTCGGCTTTACCGAGTAAAAAACCGGCTACACTTTCGTCAGTTTCAAGGATACCCTTGAGGAGGTGCACCGTATCCACCTGCTGCTGGTCCAATCCTGCTGCGATTTGCTGGGCTTTCAGGATGGATTCCTGCGCTTTTATGGTGAAATTTTCGTAGGTCATTTCGTTTTGTGCTTTTTATTTGGCTAATATCTGATGTTTTTGTCAGTATTAGGGGATATAGCAAAAGATTTGCCAAGGTGATTTTAGGAAAATTTGGCAGGAGAATTTGCTTCATCCTGCCCTTTTGACATTAAAAGGCGTAAATTTGGCTTGATCTAAACCTTTTATGTATATTTGGTGGTTTTCCATTGGTTACAAGTAGGCACGAACAAATAGTACTTCAGATGTCCGATCCAAAAAAAGCAACTGCACTAGAAGAGATTGACCAAGCGGTTGTATTTAACGAACCCGTTGGGCCAGATCACCCCTTTTATACCGATTTCAGCACTGTTCGCGGCGATTTTGAAGAAAATCGAGTGTACAAAATCCTCAATGTATCGCGCAAAAGTGGAAATTTCAGCTTCGATATTCGCAACAGCCGCAACAAGACGCTTTTCTTTTTAGGCGGCATGCGTGGCACTGGAAAAACCTCTGAGCTGGCAAAATATGTCAAAAATTTACATCGTCCCGAATGTTTCTTCTGTGTGACCTGTAATGTCGACGAAGAATTGGATATGAACGATGTGGAGTATATGGACATTCTGGTTTTTCAACTGGAAAAGCTGACCGCGCTCCTGGATGAGCGAAGGATAAAGGTGGATGATGGAATTCTCGAGCGTTTTGAAAAATGGTTCCAGACACGGGAAACTGAGATTAAAAAATCCTTAAAAGGCGAAGCTGGTGCAGAATTTGGATTGGATGCTACCGGGCCAAGCTTACTCAAAGCCATTTTGGGCATCACTGGGAAACTCAAACTAGGCATCACCGGAAGTAAAGAGCGGGCTACTGTCATCCGTACTACTTTAAAAAACCGCTTTCCTGAGTTTGCCAATCTATTCAATCAATTTGTCGAAGAGGTCAATTTAGCTTTGCGCCAAAACAAGGCTGGGCAAGAACTGCTTTTTGTGGTAGACGGTTTGGAAAAAACGATGAGTGTCGAAACGCGGCGCAAAATTGTCATTGAAGAATCCAATCGCCTGCGCCAGATTAAGGCTTATACCATCTTTACACTGCCCATTGAATTGATGCGGGAAAGACAAAAAATTGCGCAATTCAGCACCATTGAAGCTTTTCCTTTTGTCAAGTTGTTGCAACGTGATGGCACCCCCATTCCTGCCGCTATTGAACGTTTCAGAGAGTTTGTTGATAAACGGATAGATGCAGCTTTGTTTGAAAGTGAAGCTGTGGTAGAAAAAGCCATATTACACGGCGGCGGTTCTCCACGTGAATTGTTGCGCATTCTGGAAAATGCATCCTTTCAAGCCGATGAATCCAAAGCAAAAATTGACATGCCTGCCTTGGATAAAGCACTAACCAGGCTGGGCAATCAGGCAGCACAATACTTGACCGATGATAAGCTGAGCAAACTGAAGGAAATCAGCGAAAACAACAAAAACAACCGCGACACCCCTTTTGACGACATCATTCAGGAAATGTTGGAAGACATTATTGTGATGGAATACAATGATGGTTCATACAAAAGGGTAAACCCGGTGGTCGAATTGTCTAACTTATATCGCCAGTATGTCGGAAATTAACGCGACTGTTCAGGAAGAGATTGATTTGATTGTAAAGGCTGCACGGGGCGAGCGGTTTCATTTTATTGTGGTGGCCTATGATCATTTGAGCTTGATTGACAGAGTCAAAGCGGCATTGATAGAAAAATATCCAGAGCGGAGGATGACTATCTTAAAAGTAGGTGCAGAACCTAATACAGATTTTATCCAAAATATTCTTGACACACCCGCCGGATTGGTTTTTATTGATGATTTTGAGTTGTTGCTTAAAAATGAGGCGTTGGCTTTGGGGTTTAATCAGAAAAGGGATTTGATTACGAAGTTGGCGATAGCGCTGGTGTGTTTTGTACCATTGGATCGAAAACTTTTGCAGGAGTGCCCACGGAAGATACCAGATATTTGGTCGGTGAGGAGTTTGTTGGCGGAATTGAGGGGGTATGGTACAGGAAAGGATTGGATGTTCATTATTAATGATTTTAAACGCGAACCTTACCGTAATTATACCTTGCATGAGAAAGAAGAGGAAATCAAAGCCTTACAAAAACGAATCGCTTCGATCAGTGAAGATACAAATGCTGAAGGACTAGTTGCCCAAATGCATCAACACTTGGGCGAATTGTATTATACTATTGGTATGTACGAAGAAGCTATTGCTGAGACTAAGACTGCCTTATTGACTTTTGAGCGTATAGAGGATCGAGAAGGACAGAGCCAATCGAACAATATCTTAGGTGTAATAGAGTTGACTAAAGCTAACTATGTCGAAGCGCTATATTATTTTGAAAAAAATCTTGCTATACAGCGACGAATTAGCGACCGTTCCGGTGAGATCTCTACAATGAATAACATCAGCCAAATCTATAAGGCCAAAGGCGACTATGACACAGCCTTACACTATTTAGAGCAAAGTCTGAACATATGGAAGCAAATCGGTGATCGTTCTGGTGAAGGTTCTATTTGGAATAATATTAGTCAAATCTATGTCTACATAGGCAACTATGACAAGGCTTTGTATTGTTTAAATCAAAGTTTAGCCATAAGTCAACAAATCGGCGACAGTTATGGTAAAGCTGTTGCATTGAATAACTTGAGTCAACTTTACTCTGCTAAGGGAGACTACGACACGGCCTTGCGCTATTTAGGTCAAAGCGTGGATATTCAACAGCAAATCGGAGACCGTTCTGGGGAGGGTACAACTTTGAATAACATCAGCCAAATCTATGTTGCCAAGGGCGACCACAACACGGCCCTGCGTTATTTGGAGCAAAGTTTGGCCATCCAGCAGAAAATCGGCGACCGTTCCGGCATGTGTGCCACTTTACACAATATGGCCGCCCTCTATTTGAATCGGAAAAATGACTATCAAAAATTCTTGGAATTAGAAGAATTGGCATATAACACTGCAAAGGAAATTGGAGATGTGAATGCCATTTATAAGGTAGGTTCGTATTTTGGCTATGTCTTGTGTGAACATAATGCAATCGAACGAGGCCTCCCCATTTTACAAAATGCCTATCATATAGGCTTACAGGCAGGATATTCAGATGTAGAAGAGGTGGCGGATTTAATCAAAAAATACTCTAGTAATGCTGCTAACTGAATTAAAACTTTTCAAACTCCAAACACGCTTTAATATCCTCAACCTCCAACGAAGGATACTGCCGCAAAATCTCCTCTTCACTTTCCCCCACACTTAAAAACTCCAGTATGGTTTGTACCGTGATGCGTTTCCCACGAATCGTCGGTTTTCCATTACAAAGGTTTTCATCAATGGTAATTCTCTCTGTCAGGTATTCCATATTTCAACATTTAGCCTCGACAAAACTAATGGAATTTTAGTGGATTATCAATATTCGCTCAGATAAGTGGTGATTAAAGTTAGGGACAGTTTAATCCAAATTCCTACATTTTCCCCAAAAAATCCCTAGCTTAGCTCCTCATTCAATACCGCAAAACCATGCAGACCACCCATACCTCCACCAAACAAGAATTATTAGCCAAGCAAAAACAATACCTCTGGCCCAATCACCTCCTCTATTACACCGAGCCCCTCCCACTCGAGCGTGGCGAAGGTCTGCGCGTTTGGGATGTAGAAGGCAAGGAATACCTCGATTTTTTTGGCGGCATCCTCACCACCAGTGTAGGGCATAACCGGCCAGAAATTGTGGAAGCCGTAAAGAATCAAACGGAGAAGATGATCCATTCTTCTACCCTTTACCCCAATGAAGCCCATGTCAATTTGGCGGAAAAAATGGCGCAAATCACGCCTGGCAAATTGCAGGTTTCTTTTTTCACCCCCTCAGGTACGGATGCAGATGAAACGGCGGTTTTTTTGGCCAAAATTTACACCGGTCGACAAGAAATAGTGGCGCTGCGGCACGGCTACAGTGGGCGTTCGGCCATCGGTATGACGCTTACCGGGCACAGCTCCTGGCGTTTGACGGGCGCACAAGTACCCGGCATCACCCACGCGGTGAACCCTTATTGCTACCGCTGCCCTTACAAAATGACTTACCCTTCCTGTGGGGTGGCCTGCGCACAGGATATTGAGGACGTGATCAGAACCACCACGAGTGGGAAAATTGCGGCTTTCATTGCCGAACCGATTCAGGGGGTGGGTGGATTCATTACCGCACCGAAGGAATACTTCAAAATTGCCCAGGAGATTGTCAAACAATACGGTGGTTTGATGATCATTGATGAGGTGCAAACTGCCTTTGGCCGGACGGGAGACAAGTGGTTTGGCATCGAACACTGGGACATTGAGCCTGATGTAATCACCATGGCCAAAGGCATTGCCAATGGTTTCCCGCTGGGCAATACGATCACCACGATGGAAATTGCCCAAAGCACCGTGGAAGCGGGGCTCAGCCTGAGTACTTTTGGCGGCAATCCCGTAGCTTGTGCAGCGTCCCTCGCCACCATGGAAGTATTGGAAAACCATGCCGACCCACAGCACGTTGGCCGAGTAGGTAGATTGTTGCGCGAAGGCCTGGAGCGTTTGCAGGAGAAATACCCTGTCATCGGCGATGTACGTGGGATGGGTTTGATGCAAGGTTTGGAGCTGGTGAAAGACCGCCAGAGCAAAGAACCTTCAACCGAGGCGACCCGTCAGTTGTTTGAAGCTACAAAGGAATTGGGCTTGCTGATTGGCAAGGGGGGCTTGTACGGCAACGTCATCCGCATTGCTCCACCGCTGACGGCTCAGGAAGAGGATATTGCGGAAGCGCTGGATATTTTGGATCGGGCCTTTGCGAAAGTCAAGATTTAAACCATGGAAAAGCATCAAAAACACGCCGACATCACCCGCCCTACCTACGGTCACTTTGCCCGTCAGGAATGGGCTTTCATCGGCGCGCCTTGTGGGGTGATCAAAAAACTGGCTTTTGCCCTGATTGATCGCCTGAAAACTGATTACCAGCTAGGTTACGTGGATGCCGACCATGCGGGGGCCGATGCTGAAACGGAAACTGGGCGCGATGCCCAAAGCGCCATGTCGCATGGTGCGCAGCAAGAATACACCGACAAGATCAGCTTCCACCGCTTTGACCAGGTGGGGGCGCTCAATCCCTTCTTCTTCCGCCAGCATTTCAATGCACAGGATGCGGTATTGATCAATGGCAATCATTTTGAAGCCAAAAAGCAGATTGTACTGATAGATTCCCGCAAGGAAGCTTCGCTGCAAAAAAAGCTGGATCGGCTCAAGGATGTCGCTTGTATTGTGCTGACGGATGAGACAACGGACGTTTATCCTTTCTTACTGGAGCATTTGGGTGGAGTTCTGCCGCCAATATTCAAGCTGGAAGACGAAGCGGGAATTGCAGATTTTTTACTGGAAGACCTGCAAAAAAAACAAGCTCCCCTTTACGGACTTGTACTGGCAGGCGGGCGCAGCACCCGCATGGGGCAAGATAAAAGTTTGATCAACTACCACGGCAAAGCGCAGCGCGAATACATGGCCGATTTGTTGGGGCAGTGGTGCAGCCGCACCTTTATTTCTTGTCGCGGAGATCAGGTCGAAGAAATTGGTGGAGCTTATTCGCCGATACCGGATACTTTTTTGGGACTGGGGCCTTATGGCGCAATCTTATCGGCTTTTCGGGAGCATCCGGATGCAGCGTGGTTGGTGGTGGCCTGTGATTTGCCCCATTTGGATGAACATACCCTGGAGCAATTGGTAGCGCAACGGAATCCTTCCAAAGTAGCGACTACTTTCCGAAGCCCTATTGATCAGTTTCCAGAGCCGCTGGTGACCATTTGGGAGCCGCGGAGTTATCCAGTATTGTTGCAGTTTATGGCACAGGGCTATACTTGCCCACGTAAGGTGCTGCTCAATGCACCGATTGAGTTGCTGGTGGCAGAAAAAGAAGAGGCCTTGGAGAATGTGAATAAACCGGAGGAGTTGGAGAAGGCCTTGGGGAAACTCAAAGGTTGAGGCTAGTGCATTAACGCATAAGTTAAGGCACTAGCTTGCTCTTTTGCAGTAAGATTCCGTTCTAAGATCAATTTGAATTTTTGGCCAGTTTGTTTTTCCATTCTTTTGGCGAAAAATCAATGAAATACAAGTCTTCAATCCTTTTGCCATCCCGCACTTCCGTTCGACTGAAATACAGTTTTTTGCCCTTGGGCTGCATAAAAGGGCAAAAATCGCCTTGTTTAGAATTGATGTTGGGGCCAAGATTGAGGGGTTTTGACCAACTGCCTTTTTGTTTAAAACTGATGTACAAATCTGAATCGCCATACCCGCCGGGCTCTCGTCGCCAAAAAATGATGTAATCCTCTTTGGGCGAAATGAAGGGGTTGCTGTCGTGGTTTTCGGTATTGAGCAAAGGGCCCAGGTTTTTTGGGCTTTGATAAACACCATTGTGGTATTCACTCACATATAGGTCGAGTTTACCTTGACCGCCTGCCCGATTGGAGGAAAAATAAATGTTCCCGGATTTGGCAATGGT
Source organism: Saprospiraceae bacterium (assembly GCA_027488855.1). GTDB lineage: Bacteria > Bacteroidota > Bacteroidia > Chitinophagales > Saprospiraceae > Haliscomenobacter. The sequence goes on along the minus strand of JAIYAV010000173.1, from coordinate 6,746 downwards.
CGCATAAATATCGGAGCTGTCGGTGTTGATGGCGGCCCCGAGGTGGAAGGGTTCGCCCCAGCTATTGCCATCGCGTTTTACGCCCCAAATGTCAAAATCTTCCTTGGCAGGACCCGCACTTAGGGGACGGGTCGAGTTAAAAAGCAAGAGTTTTCCATCCGGTGAAAAGGCCGGATCGATGTCTTTCCAGCGGATGCCACGGGTAGAAAAGGGCGCAACTACGGGTTTGCTCCAGGTTCCATTCACCAGAGAGGAAGTAAAAAGATGCAAACTGTCCCGGCCACCGTAAGCTTTTACAAAAACGGCAGTTTGCCCGTCGGGGGAAAGGGCCAAACCAAAAACTTGTCCATCAGAGAGGATGCCTGGGGCAAAAATTGTAGCTGTTTGGGCAACCGAATGTAGCTGAAAAATCAAAAAGAGGATACAGACAGCCAAAAAGCGTGTGGTAAAAAGCGTGTACTTTTGCATGGTGATTGATCGTTTTGGGTGCAAAAATGCAGCGCGTTTTTGGCCCAATCTACCTGATTTATAAATCCATCAGTACAACATGTATCAATTCGATAGCTTATTTGCGGCATTGAGCGGTTTGGGAATTGCCAATGGGATTTTGTTTGGCTTGTATCTCTTGCGTAAGGGGCAAGGGGAAGCTCAAACCACAAACCAGTACCTTGGTTACTTCATGCTTTTGTTGAGTTTGCGCTTTGCGATTACAACGGTATCCTATTTTTACCGCAGTCCAGAGTGGTATGTGGTCGATGTGGGTTTGGTGCTCAATTTGGCGCTGGGACCTTGTTTCCTCGCTTATGTTTTTTCGCTTTTTAGTGCTCCACTTCCCGCATTCTTTTGGGGGAAACAGCTGTCTCCTGCAATTGGCTTAGGAGTACTGGCTTTGTTGGCCCGAACAGTCCTCTCGGTAGGTGCCTTTTTTGAGCCTTTTAAAAATGGCTGGTTTATGGTCAATCAGCTGACCTTGTTGCACTGGATTTTGTATCTGGTGTATGCCTACCGTTGGTCGAAGCTAAGGTTGGTCGAAAAAAAGGCACAAGGATGGAGTGTGCAAAAAATACAGGAGTGGTTGTGGGGTTTGTTGTTGTTCATGAGCATTTTGATTTTGGGCTATAGTTTCAACAACGCCAGGGTGCTTTGTGTGATTTTTTGCCCCTTGTTTTACACCATCATTGTTTACTTGATTTTGGCTTATTTTATCAAAAATTATACTTTGCTCCAAAAAACTCAGGCCTGGGAGAAAGGCAAACCCTCCGCCATTAAAACCGAACAAATCCCTCAACTCAAAGCGCGATTGCAACGATTGATGGGGGAGGAGCAGGGTTTTCGCGACCCGGAACTTAGTCTGGATAAACTGGCCCAACAAATAGGTAGTAGCACGCACGCCCTTTCGCACTACATCAATACCTATGAAGGCTGCAACTTCCCCGACTGGCTCAATCGTTTTCGGGTGGAGTATGCTTGTCAGCTATTGCTCGATCCCCAATATGCTCAGCTAAAAATCGCTGCATTGGCGTATGAAAGTGGGTTCAATACCTTGTCGGTGTTTAATGGAGCGTTTAAGAAGGTGGTGGGGTGTACGCCTTCGGAGTTTAGGAGGATGGGGCAGATCAAATTTGGACAGAGTCGCTGCACTTGAAATAATGGGATTTTAATGCTATTTTTACCTAATCAATCACTACGCATGACCAAAATTCTCGAGCTCCCGCTTAAACAATTGGATTGGGCCGCAGTTCAAGCGCTAAAAGATGAGTATCCTAACGCCATTTTCAGGGTAGAATCCGATTTTCCATCCACGGCTACCCCTATGGATGAAGATCAATTTTGGTCAATCATCGCATTGCTAGATTGGAATAAGGACCAGGAAGATGACATTTTGGAGCCAGCTATTCATGCTTTAAGCCAATTGTCGGATGAGTCCATATTTGGTTTTCACGAATTGCTCAACCAGAAATTATTTGCATTAGATGCTCGTAAGTATGCGGAGCACTTGGGGAGCAATCGTTTTGCGCCCGCCGAAGGTAATTTTTTTTCAGTCGATGATTTTTTATACAGCCGCTGTGGGGTTATCGCCAATGGGCGTCAATTTTTTGAAGAGGTATTGGCAATGCCATCTTTGATTCCTAAAGAATTCACCTTTGAATCCTTGCTTTATATGCCTGAAAAAGCGTGGGAAGTAAAACATTCGAACGTTGATTACGATTATTTTCCAGAAACATCTTACGAAACTTTCAGCAATTTGGAAGGATGGCCAGGCATGCGCCCCCTACAAGATCGTTTGAATAAGCGTTAGGAGATGTCCAGTCACGGAAACAGCAACGATAACAGTAAGGAGCACCATATTTACGAAATCTACGATCGCGAATTCAAGGATGTCTATAAATATGGTGAATCAGGGAAACCTCTGACTAAAGATGGTAACTCTCCACGCGGTATTTTGCAAGCGCGTGAACTGAATAGAGCAGTGCGCTGGCCACGTTTTCTGTGTCGAGTTGTATTGACCGGCATTTCTGGAAAGGCCGAGGCTAAAAGGATTGAACAAGAATTTATTGATGCTTATGAAGCCCTACATGGCCATGTCCCTCCTGGAAATGACACAAGTGAGACGTGGGCTGAGGAATAACAATCTCTCGGGGCAGCACTCACTCCTCCGCCAACAAATTAAACTCATACGTCACCCTCACCAGCCCCGCCGTATTCTTCACATTCAATTTCCTCAACAAACTCTTGCGATGTGAAATCACCGTGGTGTCGCTGATGAACAATTTGGCGGCTATTTCCTCCGTGTTGCACTCGTCGATGATCAGGCGCAGGATCTCCTTTTCGCGGCGGGTAATTTTGGGGATGTACTGCGAGCGGGAAGGTTTTTTGGATTGCATGCCTTCGAGTAGGCTATTGGTGACGGCTTTGCTGAAGTATTTTTCCCCTTGTTGAATGCTTTGGATGGCGGTGACGAGCTCGTCCTTACCTGCATTTTTCAGCACATAGCCATCGGCACCCGCTTTGACCATCTTGGTGATGAAGCCCGATTCGCTGTGCATGGTCAGGCTGAGTACTTTTTTATCCGGGAAACGTTTTTTGATTTCCTGGCACACTTCAAAGCCATTCATATCGGGCATATTGATGTCCAGCAAGATGAGATCGATCTCCTGGTGGTGCTTTTCCAGCGCCTCCAGGGCACCTTTGCCATTTAGCGCTTGGTGGACGATACTGATGCCCTCGGCCTTCTCCAGCAGCGCCATGATGCCATCAATCAGCACCTGGTGATCGTCTACTACAAGGAGTTTAATGGTGTTTGGATTTTCCATACTAATCGTTCTTGGGTGTTAATGGGATGTCTATCGTAAAAGTTGCACCAGCCTGCGGGGAAGATTCCACCTCCATTTTGCCGCCCAATAAAGCCAAACGGGACTGGATACTTTGTAAACCAATCCCCGGATTCTGTAATTTTTCAGCAGGATCAAAACCTTGACCATCGTCTTCAACTACAATATTTAAGGCATCATCTTCAACGCTGAGCTGTACAATCAATTCACTAGCCTCGGCATGTCTCAATGTATTTTTAACCAACTCCTGCACGATCCGGTAAACCGATACCGCCGTTTGGTCATCAAAGGCATACTCCAGTCCGAAAGGAATAAAGCTGACTTCCAATCTACCCGAGCGATTTATGCCTTCGCATAAATCTTGTAAAGCATACTCCAGCCCGTATTGCTGTAAAATGGCAGGCATCAAGTTGTACGAAATTTTGCGCACCTCCGTGCAAGCCTCATCCAACAGGCTGTCTGCTTTTTGGTAGGCCTTAACTGCATCAATATCTGGCCGTTCATTTTGCACCGCATTGAATTGTAGCTTTACAGTAGCCAATAAAGTCCCCAATCCATCGTGCAACTCCTGGGCAATCCTTTTGCGTTCCTGCTCCTCCCCATTGATCATGGAGCGCAATTGCTCCGCTTCTCTTTGTTTCTCCAGAGCTGCCATACGTTCCGCTTGCACCCGTTGTTCCACTCCTGATCGGTAGTTTCTAAACAACAAAAAAGCAATCAACACACCTGCCAACAGCGCCCCACCCAACAAATAATTGAGCAGGTTTTTCTGACGCAATTCCGCCCGATTGCGCGCTATTTCGGTCTGTTGTAAACTGTCCCGTAGTGCGACATTGTCAAAACGAGCATTCATTTCGCCGATGATGCGGGTTTGTTCCAGGTTGAAAATGGAATCTTTCAATTGTTGATGGCGTTTGGAAAAAGTATAAGCAGCGCTGAAATTGCCTTGTAGGGCATGGGCACGGGCCAGATTGTTCCAAATGGCCAATAATTGTTCGCGGCTTCCCGCGGTTTGGGCCAGTTCTATACAAGGTTGTAAACTGCGCAATGCTCCGGAGGCATCCTTTAGTTCAATTTGAATCCTGGCCATGTCCAAACGGGTGTCCACTTCGCTCAGGATTTCCCCGTTGTTGATTTGGGATTGCAAGGCTTTGCCAAAATAGGTTAGTGCTTTGCGGGAGGAGTCCACTTGTTGAAACAAAACCAGGGTGCGGCCAACTTCGAGGTCGTTGCCGATGCTGGAGAAGCCTTGCCGCGCTTTTTGATACCATTGCTGTGCCTCTGCTCGCTTGCCAGTTTGGGCTTCATTTTCGCCCAAACAGCGTTGAATTTCCGCTGCTTTGAAGGTGTTGTTTTTCATCAAGGCCAGCTTCAAACCTCGGTTGAGGTAGGCGTTGGAACTTTGGAGCTGGTTCTGCTGGCGGTAGGCCAGGCCAAGGCTGTACAAGAGTTCCATTTGTTGTAGGGAATCCCGAATTGAACTGGCTAGTTTTAAAGCTTTTAGTCTTTGTTCCTGCGCTTCGGGATGTTCGCCCTTTTGTTGCAGCAATTCGGCCAACTCCTGATAATCGGCAATCAAATTGTGTTTATCCTGGGTCTTCTTACGCAATTGAATGAGTTCTTCCAGGTAAGCTTGGGCTTGAACGAGTGCCCCATCCTGGTTCTTGTAATTGGTAGCCAATTGAGTGAGGAAATTAATTTCGAGTGTTTTATCGGCCAATTGTTGGGCAATGGCCTTTCCTTTTTTCAAGTAAAGATTGGCCTTATCCAGTTGATTTTGGTAACTGTGTAGTTTGGCCAGATAGTCGTACGCAGTGGCCAAAACGGCCTGGTGCCGGTTTGGGTCTGCTTTTTTTTCCAATTTGAGCAATTTAGCCTTAGCCTCCGGCCAATTGCCTTCCATAAAATTCAGATGGCCTTGTGCCAGCCAAATGTCTAACAAACGGGGTAGATCGGATTGCTGCTCAGCCCAATTGGCACAGGTTTCCAATTGGTCCCGGCACCGATCATAATCATCCTGATAAAAGTAAGTGGTGATCAATCCCATTCCGGCCGTAAGTTTCAATTGATGCTGTTTTTTTTGTTGGGCTTGCTCTAGGGCACGGGTGAAAGACCATTGTGCAGAATCGAGATGGACCTGATCCAGATAAGTTTGAGCTTTTTTGATGAGTTCAGGAGTAGACAGGGCCTGAGCAGGACATAGGTTAGGCAAAACCGCCAGAAGCAGTGTAAAAAGCAGCATATTTCTCCGGGCTTCTGGTCGCATCTTGATCAAAAATACAAGGTTAAGGTAGTCCGCCAGGCATTATAGCCAGTTTGATTGCTATTTTGAACGGATTGAAAGCAATAAGCACTACGCAGGAGAATAAAATCTTTGATTTTTGCTCCCAATACCAACGAATTCCGCAGCACGGCCTGATCCCAATCATCGGAAAATTGCAGGGTTTCGATCCGCCAGGCAGCATAGGCTCCCACCAAAAAAGGAAATTCATATTTGGTGTCTACCCAAGCCGAAAAAGCGTTAAAATTTTGATTTTGGGTATATCGTTTGCTCAATGGGCTGTATTGGGGTACCCGGTAAAAACCAGCGGTCAATTCTCCCGACCATTCAAAATGCCCGGTTCCGAGCACAAAATCGGTGCCCACCAGTGCTTGCCGATACCCACTTCGATCGCTTAGTTGCTCATTCAAAGGGTGATTTTGTAAAAATTTACCGAAACTGCCCGAAAAACCTTGTTTCCAAAAATAGGTTGGTTGCAACTTAAGGCGGGCCATCACGCCGTAATTGAGGGGATCAAAATTGAAATTCCGGGGCAGGTTGGGCGATGCGGTAGTCAAGGCGAACTCTAGGGAGCTTTTCCCGGGTTTGATGTTCCACCGAGCTTTAAGGCCGTTGGAGTAGCCATTGTAATATTGGAGTGGAATACCCCATTCATTGCGGCCATTGATGGGAATCTGGGTGCCGTTGCCCAAGCGATTCACTTGCCCGAGTTGTTCGGAGATGTTGATGAAATATCCGTAGGCCAAAGGAACATCCACGAAAGTACGGGCTGTAGAAAGTTGTTGATTGGCAAACAAACCAAAGGGAGAAACAAAACGACCCACCGTAAACAACCAAGGGCTTTCTTTAGGTGCCCACTGTACATTGGCCTGTGCCAGGCGGACTTGATTGAATTTGAGCCCTTCGTCGCGTTCCATTTGCAGGCGAAAATTGGCACTCCATTGTGGGTTAAAACGGATTTTGGACAGGAGGTTCAATTCCAAAGGACGTACCGCTCCACTTTTGAGGTCTTTGTGTATTCCATTGAGGTAATAGTGAGAACTTTTACCCCCTTGCAGGTATTCCAAATCGGCTGTTCCGTTGATTTCAATTTGGGTTTTCTCCTGTGCCAATAGCCTTATAAAACTAAGCGT
>JAIYAV010000335.1 GCA_027488855.1 Saprospiraceae bacterium | reverse complement strand
CGGTGCTACGCACCTTAAATGCACTGTTCGATCTATATGCTACAGACGTTTGGCGGCTCTGCCGCTGGTCGTAAACACAAAATGGGGCACATTGTATATCTTTTTGTCGCGCCAATTTTTTAAAACTTAGAGTCGGGCGACAAACCCCGAACCCTGGAACTTTGGAACCCCGAACCCAGGAACTTGGAACCCTAACCTTATTCAACCATGCAAGATTCAACTCTGACCATTATCCTCGACGCGATCAAAGGCAAAGAGCGCGATTACACGACTGGCAATTTAAACCAAGCCCTCTTCATTTTGGCCATTCCCATGGTCATTGAGATGTTTATGGAATCCTTGTTTGCACTGGTCGACATCTTTTTCGTCTCTCAGGTGAGTGTAGATGCTGTTACCACCATTGGGCTCACCGAAGCGATTCTCACCCTCATTTATTCGGTTGCGATTGGTTGTAGTGCTGGAGCTACGGCCTTGGTGGCGCGGCGCATTGGTGAAAAAAATCCCGAGGCGGCCTCTTTTACCGCATTTCAAGCCTTGATGGTCGGAGTAATTTTTGGTGTTGCAATGGGGATTCTTGGCGTCATTTTCGCCGAAGACATCCTGCGTTTTATGGGGGCTAGCCCGGAGGTAATCAAAACAGGCCTCAACTTTGTACGCATCATGTTTGGCTCTAATGTGGTGATCTTGCTGTTGTTTTTGCTCAATGGGGTGTTCCGAGGCGCGGGTGATCCTGCAATAGCCATGCGGACACTCTTGATCGCAAACGGATTGAACATCATTTTGGATCCGATTTTTATATTTGGCCTGGGTCCGATTCCAGCAATGGGTGTAACCGGAGCTGCTATAGCGACTACTACCGGCCGCAGCATTGGGGTGCTTTACCAGTTGTACAACCTGTTTTGGGGCAAAGGGGCCATTCAAATTAAACCCAAACTGATGAAAATTGATTGGGGCATCATCAAACGTTTGTTGGAGGTATCAGGATCAGGGGCGATTCAGTTCATCATTGCTTCGGCGAGTTGGATTTTTTTGATGCGCATCATTTCGCGCTTTGGCAGCGAGTCGGTGGCGGGCTATACCATTGGCATTCGGGTGATCATTTTTGCATTGTTGCCTTCCTGGGGTCTGGCGAATGCCGCAGCAACGCTGGTAGGTCAAAACCTGGGGGCCAAACAACCCGATCGAGCAGAAACATCGGCCTGGCGCGCCGGGTATTTCAATACGATCTTTTTGCTGGGCGTTTCGGCGATATGTATTGTTTTTGCGCCCTTTTTTATGACCTTTTTCACCGATCTGCCCCAAGTTACCAAGATAGGGGTAATGACCCTGCGCATCCTCAGTATTGGCAACGTCATGTACTCCTTCGGGATGGTGATCAGCCAGGCATTCAACGGTGCCGGGGACACCCGAACGCCGATGATTGCAAATTTCGTCTGCTTTTGGTTGGTTGAAATCCCGCTGGCCTATTTTCTTGCCATAACGATGGATTTGGAAGTGCTGGGCATTTGTATTGCAGTGCCTGCTAGTGAAAGTTTGTTAGCGGTGGTTTTGATTGTGATTTTTCGGAAGGGGAAGTGGAAGGAGATTGCGGTGTAGTTTGCCCAAAAATTCATAAATTTGCAAGAGATACAACCAAAATGAGAATAACAAAGATACAGGTAACGAATTTCAAAAGATTTACAGATCTTTTGATTGACAATATACCCAGCGATTCAAAATTGGTCTTGCTTATTGGTTCTAATGGCTCTGGCAAGTCATCTATTTTTGATGCTTTTGGATTTATTGATAGCGCTATAAAATTAGATAATAGCATAAATGATAGTTATTGGAGCTACTTTAAGAAGCAGCAGGATAAAGCGGTTAGTGTAAATGTAACACTTGATAACAATCTTGAATTGATAATTTCAAATGACCAATTTCAAAAGCTCGAACTTAGTCCAACAACTTTTTATGGCAGAACTAGTTTTAGACAAATTCCTCGCTTGACTAGAACTTCTTTAGGGCAAGGAGGAAATATTGACTTTCAAAAAGACTCAGATCGACCAAAATTTTTCATAGAACGAGACAATCGCTTTGAAAATGACATCGAGAAAATAACAGAAATTATTTTGAAAGAATTTTTTCGATCTCAACAATCTAATACTCAAATTAGGCAGAAGTACATTGACCCCATTAACTCTGCACTACAAAATATTTTTGGAACTGGGAATGGCACAAAATTGGAGCTATTGGAAATCATTCCACCGCTTGAAGGTAAAATGGCACAGATTAATTTCCGCAAAGGTGCTTCGGAAATCCACTACAATTATTTGAGCGCGGGTGAAAAAGAGGTTTTTAATTTGATTATCAATTTATTGAGCCGAGGTACTCTTTACCAAGATACCATCTACTACCTGGATGAGATGGACTTACATCTCAATACCAAAATTCAATACAATTTAATCAAAGAAATTGCAGAAAACTGGATACCAGAAAACTGCCAATTGTGGACGGCAAGCCACTCCCTTGGATTCATTGAATACGCCAATCAAAGCGATAATGCTGTCATTATTGATTTTGATGATTTGGACTTTGATTATCCACGCATTCTAACTCCAGAGCCTAAAAACAATTCTAATGTTTACGAAATAGCAGTCGGAAGAGAATTTTTACCGTCGCTATTTCAGCACATGAAGATCATTTTTGTTGAAAATAGAGATCGTGATTATTATGCCAATTTAGGGATACCTTCTACTGTCTTTGTGTCTGAGAATAACCGGAATAGTGTTTATCACAAGACCAGGACGAGTAATTATCGTGGAATTGTAGACAGAGATTTTCTGAGTGATGATGATATTGTGCAAATTCGCAAAAAATACCCTAAGCTTCATTTGCTAAATTATTACAGCATTGAAAACTACTTATATCATCCAGATAACTTGTCCGAGTATAATTCGAAGGTAGGCAAGCCATTTAATAAAGAGGAATACATCCAGCAACTTACAATTTCAAAAAATCAGCAAATCAATGCCATTATCCCCTCATTAGCCCTGAAAAGAACTGAACTTCCTTATTTTGGAGAACCGGAATACAATGGTAGTGCGCTGCAAAATCGATTTAAAAACAAAGGTGAAAACGAAGCACAGTCCCAAATAATAAGCGCTTATTTGAGTAGCGATAAGTTCGAAACCTTCTATAAATCGCTCCCTATGAAGACCTATTGTACTCAACTACCCCAGCGGCAAAATATCTCAAAGCATGATTTAGCCAAAACTGAATGGTTTAAAGCCAGTATACAGGAATTGCTCAAGCATGAACAATAAATAGTGTTGTAATCTATCACCCCGCCAATTCCTTCAATGCCCCCACAAACACATCCAACTCCTTCGTGCTCACGTACAAATGCGGCGTCACCCGCACCCCGTGTACATTCGCATAATCGATCGCCACGGTGAAAATTTTGTATTTTTCCATCAAGGTCTTCGCCAGGTCGGCGGGTTTGATGCCCTGGATGCCTACGTTGGCAATGCCACAAGAACGTTGGGGATCGGCAGGAGTATTGAGCATGATTTTGGGGTGATTGCGCACCTGATCCGTCCAGTAGTGTTGCAGGTAACGCAAACGCGCTTCCTTGCGTTGAATGCCAATCATTTCGTGAAAGCGGATGGCGTCCAGAATGGCCAGGTCGGTGGCAACGGGGTGGGTGCCGGTGTGGTTGAGTTTGCGGATGTCGTCGTCGGCATAACCCATGTCGCCGAAGAGTTGCCAGATTTTGGCGATTTTCTCTTTGCGCACGTACAAAATACCCGCACCCAGTGGGTTACCCAGCCACTTGTGCAAACTAGTGCCGTAATAATCACAACCCAGATCGCTGATTTTAAAGTCCAGGTGCGCAAAGGCGTGCGCCCCATCCACCATCACCTCTACCCCGTAGCGATGGGCCATATCCACAATTTTTTTCACGGGCAAAATGTGTCCAGTGATGTTGATCAGGTGGCAGATCATCAAGAGGCGGGTCTTTGGAGTGATGGCTTTTTCGTAAAGCGTCACAATCTCTTCATCTGAAGCGGGATGAAGTGGCACCGATACCATTTTGTTCACAATCCCATAGCGCCGCGCCTGGAGTTTGAACATGTCCAGCATGGCACCGTAATCCTGTTCGGCCATCAGAGCTTCGTCGCCGGGTTTCCAGTCGATGCCTGCGATGATGGTATCGAGCGATTCGGTGGTATTGCGGGTGATGATGAGTTCTTCGATGGGGCAGCCCAACAAACGCGCTAAGGCTTGCCGAGAAGCCAATTTGTCCTCCCCTTGCCGGGTGCGCATGTAGTAGGACGAAACGGCGTTGACGCGCTGAATGTGCCCGATGTAGTTGTCCAATACCTCCTTGGCTGCCAGGGAGTAATAGCCGTTTTCGAGCTGGATAAAATCCTTGGTTACACCATAGGCCCCACGGATTTTTTGCCAAAAAGCATCATCCTGGGCCAATTCCTGCGGCTGGATGTGTTCGATTTCCTGAAAAAATGATTCCATAGATTGGGTCGGAAGTATGGCTCCCCCGCTGAGCGTGGCGATGGTTTGTAAAAATTGGCGTTTGTTGAACAACTTCATAAGTGGCAATTTTGTTGAAACACTACTTAATCGATGGATTTTTTTATTTTTACCGCAAAGACAAATGGTATGCTTCAATCCAACATGTACAAAACAGGACTTTGGGTTCTTGCTGTTGCTTTGCTGAGCTTCAGCTATGGCACCGACCCAAAATATGTAGAAGAAATCAAAAACTGGCAAAAAGCGCGGGTTGAATCTTTGAAAAAAGAGGATGGCTGGCTGAATTTAGCGGGCTTGTACTGGTTGAGGCCGGGTAGCAATAGTTTCGGAGCCGATGCCAGCAACCAACTCGTCTTTCCCAAAGGCAAAAGTGCAGCTCTGTTAGGGCGTTTGATTTTGGAAAACGGTGAAGTCTGGGTGGAAAGTAAGCCAGAAGCCGAAGTATGGCAAGGAGAAAACCGGGTGGAAAAGTTGAAGATCTTCAGCAGTGGAACTAAACCAGTGGTATTGCGCCACGGCTCCTTGCGTTGGTTTGTGATCAAACGGGGCGAAAAATATGGCATCCGCCTACGCGACTTGGAGCATCCCAACCTGAGTCATTTTGCAGGCATCGAATCTTACTCCATTGACGCCAAATGGAGGGTCGAAGCCAAATTGGAAAAATTCCCGGAAGAAAAAAAGATTGCGATTACCGATGTCTTGGGACAGACGAGCATGCAGCCCTCCTCGGGAGCTTTGGTTTTTACACTCAAAGGGAAAACCTACCGATTGGACCCCATTGATGAAGGGGATCAATTTTTCATTTTATTTGGCGACAAAACCAATGCAAAGCATACCTACCAATCGGGACGTTTTTTATACGCCCAAAAGCCTGCGGCGGGTAGCAATACTGTCATTTTGGATTTTAACAAGGCGTACAATCCGCCTTGTGCTTTTACAGAATTTGCGACTTGCCCGCTTCCTCCGGCGCAGAATGTGTTGGAGGTGGCAATACAGGCAGGGGAGAAAAGATATGGGGAGGGACATTAAAAGTTGATGAGTTGAGGCTAACGCTAGCGACTTAGACAGTGACAATGTCAAAAACGCTCGCGGTAGCCTCAACCGCTCAACTCCTCAATTTTGTCTTAAAACCGCGCCGTCAAGCCCACCAGGCCATTCATGCCCAGCACTGGGTAATGTTGCCAGCGTTGGCGGCGGTTGTCCAGCAGGTTGTTGAGGCGGGCAAAAAGGCCAATGTTATCGGTCAATTGGTATTCTGCTCCGGCGCTCACGTCGAATAGCGGATTCAAACTACGCGACTCGTTGTTGGTGGTGCGGGCGGGTACTCCGTTTTGCAGGAATACATCTGCGCGCACTTTCAGTTTTTCATCCAATAACCTCATCACTGCACCGATATTTAAAGTCAAAGCGGGCAGGTGCCAAGGTTTATCCTCTCTTTGCAGGTTAAATACATTTTGGCTGAAAGCCGCAACCAGCCCTAGGTTGTCGAACAGCTGAGTCGAAATTTCGCCGCTGATGGTGACGATGTTGGCGGTGTCGTACAACACATTGAAGCGTGGAATGGAATCCCCATTGGTTACGTACAAAGCCAGGTTATCGACAGTTTTATAGCCAACTTGTCCGCGGTATTTGACGCCCTTGTACTCCCCTTTGATCCCCCCGAAGAAGTTGTAATAAAAGGAGTTGCGGATGTCCACCCGGGAAGACAAAAATGGGTTGTAATCGGTCATGTTGCGGAAGTTGTTCTTTTGTAGTCCCCCTTCAATCCCCGCAAAAGCAGTGATCAGGTTGTCCACTACATTGACCGATGCCTCCACATCAGGGTAGATGTAGAACTCATCGGCGTGAGAGGCGATGTTGGCCCCCACTTTGAAGCGGAACCGATCGGAATGGAATCCAAAATTGGGTTTGAGGAAAAAGTTGTTCAAACTTTGGCTGGTCGTATCCTCATATCCCGTAAAGTCGGTTTGCAAAGTAACGCTCAGCGGGTGCTTTTTATCAAACCATTTGGTGCCAGTCAAAGCCAGATCGAAGCCCGTTTCCCGCGCTGCATAGTTGTCTTCCATGGCGTACAAATCCACGCTTGCACTGTAGTTGAAATCCGCAACGGTTGGTTCGCTGTTGTACACTTTAGCCTTGGCATAGAAGGTATTAAAACGCTGCTTGACATCTTTGGCATCGAAGCTCAACTGAGTTGGGAAATCATCGTCGAGGTCGTTGTAGCCATAAAAATGCAAGGTGTTGGTTTTAAATCCCAAATCCCCCATCAAGGAGAAGCCTTTGTCGGTTTTATACGTGGCGTTGCCATTGATTTCAGTGGTGCTGAAGCGCTGGTTTTCAACTTTCTTGCTGTTGTCTGCGGAGTAGTGATTGAGGTCGACGCCCACCGTCAGGTTATCCGTAGCGACAAAGTCATGCGAACCGTCAAAGTAGAAAGCCCGGGGGAAACCCATCCCACCTTGCAAATAGGTCTTGTACAAATCCGCTTTAGGATCAGTACGCCACTCCAGTGGACGAATTTTTGGCGCGGGGTAATTGACGTTCAAGGGTTTGGCCAGGATGTTGTAGAACTGCCGACGATTGGCGGTATCAATTGGGGGCAACACTGGTGGTACCACAAAACGCTCCGCGTCGATCAAACGTGCATTGAACTGCTTGATTACGTCGACCGATTCCGTAGGCAAGTTTTTTTGAGCCATGCTGGCGCTGCCGAAGCAAAAGAATAAGGCAGCCAGGAAAATATATTGCTTGTACATGATTGTTTACACTTTAAAAATGAACATTCAATTGCAGATTTCGAGATTTTGGATTTCGGAAAGTTCCAAGCCTGAAAGCTACCGAAATCCGAAATCGCAATTCCGAAATATCAATTGCCGCCGCCACTCTTCTGGAACTCCAACACATTGCTTTCCGGAGTTTTGTTCAGCGGTGAACTGGCTTCAATTTGTTTGTTGATTTGGGCCAAACGGGTTTTAGCGGTATTCACCAAATCCTTGTCATCGTCAAAATTTTCCAGCAATGCTTCCAATGCTGCTTTGGCGTTGTACAAATCCCCTTTGTCCGCAAATACATCCGCCAACAGGAGTACACTCTTGGCTACCCAAAATGGATAAGCGGAGCTTTTTTGGTTGGCTTCCAAACACAATTGTTGCGCGCGGTCCAAGTTGCGCTGCTTGTAATTGATAAACGCGATGAGGTAGCGTGCCTCTGCCGTTTGTTCGTTGTCGCTGGTTTGCACCACTTTTTGCAAGGCGGGCAAAGCGTTGGTAAAGTCGTTGTTGTCAAAAGCCTGCTTACCAATGTAAAAATTGGCAGTAGAAATTTGAGCAGTATTGGCGCGAGGGTTGTTGGCTACTTTTTGGGCAAGGGCAGCCACTGCTGGTTTGTTGCCAGCCCGGTATGCGCTGCGCATGGCACCGAGTTGGGCTTCAAAGATGATGTTTTCATCCGTGCTTGCCTTTTCCAAATCAGAATAATATTTGAAAGCTTTGTTGAAATCCAGCTCGTGGTTGTACGCGATTACCGCACCTTTTTCCAAACCTTTTACGTAGAATTTACCTGCACCTTGCTGAATGATCCAATCGTAATCTTTCAAAGCCAGGCTGTATTGCTGGGTAGCCACGTAAGAATCACCCCGATGGAAATAAGCCATTGGCAAATACAAACCTTGTGGGAATGAGCGGATGTAACTCGTAAAGCCTTCGATGGCGCGGGGATAATCTGCGTTTTCGTACTTGATCTCAGCAGCGCGGAAGTTGACCGAGTCGCGTTTGAGGTTGTCCACCTTGTAGCCAGGGATGGTTTCGAGGAAGGCAAAATATTCGCCGGGTTTACCCAGGTCTTTGACGTAAATTTCTTCGAGTGAAGCGCGAGCCAGGTTGGCTTCACTGGCTTCGGGGCTATTTTTAAACACCTGTTTGTAGTAATTGATCGCCCCATCGTAGTTGCCCGCGTTGTAGTTGATCAAACCCAGGGCTAGAAAACCCTGATTGACCAGCGGCGATTTGCCCCGATACTTGGTGACCAGGTTTTGCAGGTGTGGAATGGCGTCATTGGCACGGCCAATTTCCTGGTAGGTTTGTCCAATGCGCAAGAGGGCGTCATCGGCAAATTCAGAACCTGGAAAATCACGCGTCAGGCGCTCCAGCGCAGCAATTTCTTCTGTTCTGCGGCCACGCAAACCTTCAATGATCGCCTTTTGGTATATGGCGTAATCAAAACCGCCGTATTTGCGGTCGATGGCCTCGTTGTAATAACGCAAAGCGTTGTCGTATTGATTGAACTTGAAGTATGAGTCGCCCAGGCGCAAGGTAGCGTCGCCCAGGACGTTGTTCGCCACTTTGTCGTTGCGGTACTGGCTGCGGTTGCGGTTGATGCCGTCTACGGTAGCCTGGAAGAAGCCGCGCGCACGCTCATAGTTGTCTTGTTTGATCAGGTTGTAACCCTGGATATAGTTGGCAGTTGCGACTGAGGATTCTTCAGGCAAATTGCTGATGCTGCGAGTAAGTCCGAGAAAACGATCCAGGTACTGGGCACTTTCCTGGTAGTTTTTTTCGCGGTGGGCAACGTCACCCAGCCAAAACAGGGCAACGGCTTGAACACTCATGTCTATCGGGTTCTCCAGTGATTTTTGCAAAATCTCCCGTGCAGCCTGGTTTTCGTTGTTTTGCAACAATTGCAAACCCCGATTTACGGCCACTTTTTGATAAGTTGCCTGCATTTGAGGCTGCAAACCACCTCCATTGCGGCGGCGAATGTCGTTGATGATCTCCAATGCTTGTTGGTAATCGCGGTAGTTGAGCAATACATCGGCCAGGAGGCGCTGAGCATCCTGGTAGTAGCGTGAATTGGGCGCAAAATCAGTAAGGTTGGCGACTGCTTCGCGGGGTTGGTTCAACTCATAAGCCAACTTGGCGTAGTTGAAAGTCGCTTCTTCTTTGATGAGTGGGTCAAAATTCAAACGTTTGGCTGCTGCCAGGGCGTTCAAAGCGTTGTTCTTTTGGTTGACTTTCAGGTAACAGTCGGCCAGATAAAACATGGCGTTTTGGCCAATCGGCGACTCGGCACCAGACAAGGGCTTCAAAGTCTGAATCGCCTTTTGGAAATTGCCCGTTTGGTATTGGGTGTACCCGATTTGGTACAATTCTTCTTCGCGCAACTTTTTGGAGTTCTCCTGATAATATTCCAAATAAGGCAGTGCCCGCTGGTAATTGCCCAATTCGAAAAAAGACTGGCCCACCAATTGCTGAATTTCCTTCAGGTCGCGGATCCCTTTGTCGTTGGCCTTGGGCTCAGCGTAGGCGATTACGTCCTGGTATTTTTTCTGTGCAAACAGGATTTGGGTCAAATAAAAAGGAATATAGGGCCGATAGGTTGGGTTGTTCTCCACAATTTGCAAGGAGGTTGCCGCCTGGGCATAATCGCCTTCAAAAAAAGAGCTCAAGCCCATGTAATAATTGGCTGGTGCATAGTATTCACCATCTGCCTCTGCAATTACATCGCGGAAAAAAGACTTGGCCAAGTTGAATTCCTTGGAGGCAAAATTGGCATACCCTTGACGGAAACGCATCTGGGTCAGCGTACTTTTGGGCATCCCCAGCGTAGGGACTTCATTGTAAAACTCCAATGCCTTGGCGTAATCGGCCACGTTGAAGTAATAGTTGCCCATGTCCATCAAGGCTTCCTGGTATTCAGGATCGGGACGGTAGGAGCGGATGAAATCCATGGTCATGATTTCTCCTTCCTTTTGGCGCAATTCTACGGCACATTTGGCCATATATAAAGCCGCACGGGTCCGAAAGCCTTCCGCAACGGTCTCGTTGACGGGCAGGCTCAGGTCAATGGCTTTTTGAAATTCACGTTTGGCTTTGGCCAAAACGCCTTGTTCGTACAGCGATACGCCGCGTTTGAAAGCTCGGTTGGCTTCGGTGTACACCGCTGTTTGCTGCGCGTGGAGGGAGAGGAAGCACAACAGCAGTAAAGGCAACAAAAGAACCTTTTTGGTCATCATCTTTGTTTGATTATCCGTTTAGGGATTCAAGTACCAGCTCATGATTAAGAATCTGGCACTTATGTCTTGTAGACCAAATAATTGGATGCATGATCCAACGTTTTACCCTACAGTTTTAACCCAATAAAGGGAGAAATTTATAAAATTTTAACATATTGTGAAAGTTGAGAAGTTGAGGAGTTGAGGCTGCCGCAGTGTTTTTGACAAGGGAATTGTCTAAGTTACTGCGGTAGCCTCAACTCCTCAACCGCTCAACTCCTCAACTTATTTCGCTCGACTTCACAAGGTTTGCACCTTTGGTTTGCATGTCGTTGACAGCCTGCGCTACATCACCCGCTTGCAGGTTAACGCCACGGCAGGCATCTTCGATCAAATTGACGGTAAAGCCCAATTCCAAGGCGTCCAGTACAGTGAATTTCACACAGTAATCGGTAGCAATGCCCATCACCCACAGTTCGGTCACGCCTTGTGCTTTGAGGTAATCACCCAGGCCGGTGGCTTTGCGGTGGCCATTGTCAAAAAAGCCGCTGTAGCTATCGATTTCTGGATCGGTGCCTTTGATGAACACTTTGTGAATGCCATTTGTATTAAGGTCTTTGACAAATTCTGCGCCGAAACTTTCCTGCACGCAGTGAATCGGCCACAATACCTGGGGTAAACCGTTGAGGTCGATCACTTGTCCGGGCCTGCGCCAGGGGTGGTTGGCGGCAAAACTACCGTGGGTAGCGGGGTGCCAGTCTTGGGTTGCCAGTACCAGGTCAAATTTGGGCATCAGTTCATTGGCAATCGGGATCAGCAAGTTGCCTTCATCAACGGCTAAGGCACCGCCGGGGCAAAAGTCGTTTTGTAAATCAATCAGTAGAAGGGTTTTCATTACGAGTTATTTGTCTAAACAAGCCAGTTGTTTCATGAAAAAATCCAGTTGGTATACTTCGTATTCCTCATAACCACTGCTCCAAAAGACCCGGATTTTATCCACTTCACTTTTTTCCAAAAAGCCCAACTGATCCGAAGCGATGCCATAGTGCACGCGATAGGTCAGCAGGTTTTCCTTGGTGTCGTAACTCCCCCGATCCATGGTGCCAGATTTTAGGTTGATGAAGTCGCCATTGATCAGGCGAATGGTCAGGATGCTCCCTTTTTCAATAAAACCATACGCTTCTTTGGCATTGGGGGTAGAAAAAGTGAAATACAAAAACAAAAAACGATACCCTCCATCCAGGCTGCTCAGAAAACCTTTACAGCTCAGGTATTCTTTGTCTTTGAGGAAGATGCGCAGTTTTTCGTCGGTAAAACTGAAGAGGTGCTGGGCGTCCAATTCTTTGCGGATGCGTCCATTGCTGGGGTCTTTGCCATTGAATTTGAATTTGCACTGCACCTGTTTTTCAAGGCCGTAATAAGGATTGCTTTTGACAAAATCCTGGTAATACGGTGTAGTGGGATTGATGGAGGAGAAAAAATCGGCCGACAGCGCATCGGCTTTGGGGTAGTAGGTTTGGGTTTTGCGGGTCGCTTCCGCAGCTTTGAATACATCCAGGATGTTGCCTTTTTTCGTCAGCTCATCGGCTTTGGACAATTCCTGTTGGGCAATCGAGGCTTCATTTTTGGATTCTACTTCTGTTTTGCGGGCCGCACTGAGGCGGATGTTGAGCCGGCGCAGGTTTTCGCTATCAGCAGCCTCTCGGCTGGAAGCCGTAGTTAGGTCTTGCTCCAATTTCAGGCGCTGTTCGGTCGCCTTAGTGGCTCTATCCAGGGCAATATCGGTAGCTTCTCGTGCCAGCTGCGCCCGCCGGGTTGCAATTTTGAGGGCATCCTGTTCGGTAATGAGCACGGGGTTATCAAAAGGGGTTACTGAGGCTTCGTATACGGGATAGTCGCTGCCTCCGCCACTTTTTTTCTCGTTGAAATACTTCCAGGTACCGTCGGGGTAGACAATAATCTTCTCGCCATGTGCATTTTGACGAATGACTTGTGCCGACAAATAAGTCAAGGCAAAACAGACCGAGATGACTAGTGATAAATGTGTTTTCATGCTGCGCGTTGATAGCTTCACTAATTGGGACGATGAACGACCACAAAAATAACGATAATTCACCCGTAAAAAGTGGACAACTTGCGCTATTTGTATCATTTTTGCATGGTCAACAAAAAATATGCTCTTACTTTTTAAAATAGGCTTTTTACCGATCCGCATTTGGGACTTGTTGGATATCTTGATCGTAGGGTATTTGATCTACCTCATCTATCGCCTCTTGCGTGGCAATATCGCTTTCAATATTTTTATTGGAGTGCTCACTTTGTACGTATTTTACTGGTTGGTACGCCAATTGGAAATGCAATTGCTTTCGGCGGTGCTCGACAAGTTTGTGAGTGTAGGGGTGATCGTGATCGTGATCATTTTTCAGCAAGAGGTGCGCAATTTTTTGTTGTTGTTAGGGAAAAATACCTTGCAACAACGTTCCAGTTTTTTAGTCAAATTCCTGCTGGGTCGCACTGACGCAGAGCCGCAGAAGGATCTATCAAAAGAGCTAAAAGCCGTCAAAACCGCCTTGCTGCACCTCAGCGCCAACCAAACCGGGGCACTGATCATTCTGGCCAAAGACATCAATATGAGCAGTCTGGCCTATCCAGGCATTCCCATTGATGCGAATATCAGTGAACAATTGTTGGAGAGTATTTTCAACAAAACCAGTCCCTTGCATGATGGAGCAGTGATGCTGCGCAAAGGCAAAATCCTGTCGGCAGGTGGGGTGTTGCCGCTTTCTGAAAGTTCAAATCTTCCGCCCAAAGTAGGTTTGCGCCACCGGGCAGCCGTGGGAGCTAGCGAGCAGTTGAACGTAGCTGCGATCGTGGTTTCCGAAGAAACTGGGCAGATCAGCTGGGCTTATGACGGGGTATTGACGCAGGATGTGGGAGAAGAGGAATTGGAGGAGTTGTTGGTGCAACATATGTAGTTCCTTGCGCTACCCACCGCCAAAGTATCGAGGTGTATTATTCCTGAGCTGTTTCTAAGGTGCCTAAGATGGTTCAAATAAAACATGTTCATTTTTGAACCATCTTAGACAGCTTAGAGACACCTCAGAAGAGATGCACCTTCAATCTATTGAATGTATATTTTCTGCACCGTCACGCCCAGGTTGCTGCTTACTTTTGCCACATACATGCCTGTAGCTAAATTCGGGTTCAGCGGGATTGTACGGGTGCCCGTTTGTTTGGAAAGGTCGGTTGTTAATAACCGTCGCCCATTCATGTCGGTCAATTCAAAATATTGATAAAAGGTCGGGGCGTACATTTCAACTTTTACAAAACCATCACTAACCAGGGAGGGATAAATACGGGCCAGGGCTTTGGCTTCCTGAGGGTTCTTGCTGGAAGTAGTTCCCACCGAAGTCAGGCGGGAAACACTATTGCGGGTATTGGAAACCACGTACACCTCGCCGTCCTCATCCTCCCCAAAATCCACTACTCCGGTAAGCGAGAGGGTTTGGGTAGCGACCGTCCAAGCGCTTGCACCATTGGGGATGATTTTGTAAAAAATGGCGGAATAAAAATCGGCAGCGACGTAACACCCTTGCAAGGCTGGATAATCTGTACCCCGGTACACTACGCCGCCGGTAATGCTGGCCGCAGGGTTTTGTGCAACATAGGCATGCGCCGGGAACACATAGGTGGATGCTGCGGCACAACCATTGGTGTTGAAAGTAGCATTGCCTTCGTAACAGCGCCAGCCATAATTGGCACCAGTGAGGGCATTGGCTGCGCGAAAATTGATTTCTTCAAAAGCATCCTGGCCGACATCGCCGATCCACATGTCGCCAGTTTGGCGATCAAAACTCCAGCGGTAGGGATTGCGCAAACCCAAGGCGAATACCTCATTGCCAAAAGGATTTCCGGCGGGGATGCTGTAGTACGGGGGCGTAAGGGAGGTGTTGACATTGAAGCGCAAAATTTTACCGAGTAAGGATGTCGTCCGCTGGGCATTGCCATTGGGATCGCCGCCGCTGCCCCCATCTCCGGTAGACAAATAGAGGAAACCATCTTTGCCAAAATGCAACTCCCCACCATTGTGGTTGCTGAAATTCGGGTGTGGGATGGTGATGAGGATGACCCGTGAAGCGGGATCAGCAACGTTAGCGTCATTGGCACTTATTCGGTAGCGGGATATCTCCAAGTCGCCTGCTGCGTTGGTGTAATACGCGTAAAAAAAGCCATTGCTTTTGTAGTTGGGATGAAAGGCCATGCTCAATAAGCCCCTTTCGCCGCTGCTGGTGATATTGGGCACGGTTACCAAGGTGGCCAGAAATTGAAACGCCGAATCATAGACTCGGATGCTACCCGCTTTTTGGACAATAAAAATTCGCTTGCTGCCGTCACCAGCGTTGACCAATTGCATGGGTGCACTGAGTCCTGAACTAAGTACTGGGCTTAATGCGATATTGGGTTGGGCAAAAGTGCGGGTGCTAATGGCGCAAAAAAGTATGAACCAAAAGCTGCTGTGGAGAGCAGTGAGCTGTAGATTCTTTTTCATGTTTAATGGTTATTTGGGTGTGTGTAAATGTTTAATTGGAGTCACCCTTGTAAAATAACCATTTTAGCAGTGCTATTGTTAAAAGAGCCAACTAATACTGTCGTCTAGTGGCTTTTTGCTAATCTGTATCGCTCCTTAACGGCACAAAAACCGGTAACTCCCCGCAAGAAGAAGAGCAAGCCAAAACCTGCAATCCACCACTGGCCAATAAACCCGCCAGCAAGAATTACGGCCATCATCAGGAAATAACTTACGACACATTCGCCAATTGTGAGATTTGGTTCGAAACTCATGGTTGTACTTTTTTTGTTTTTTAGTACTCCAAAGGTCGGGCGTTGTGGCGGGGTGGGCAATGATTTTTGGTAGGGGTGGTGGGTGATTTTTGGCAGGCAACTACCTTTTTTAGGGCTGTATAATACTTTCCCACTCGCATTTCAAACGCTCGCCGCTGCAATGACTTCCGCGTCAATTTCAATCAGGAAATGCTTTTCGGCAAGTGCCGCTACGCCCAATAAAGATAAGGCGGGTAATTTTTGTGGAGGAAAAACTGCCCTCAGCTCCTCCCGGATGATCCTAGCTTGTTCGTACTCATAATCCACCACATAGATGATCAGCTTGACTACATCCTGAACGCTTACACCCACGCTGTCTAAGGCCGCTTGCAGATTTACCAAAGCTTGTCGAGTTTGGGCACGTAGACTACCATCCCCGACCAGTTTTTTGGTTTGATCTACCCCTACCTGACCGGAAATATGGACAAATTTCAACCCGTTCTGCTCGGTTACAACCAATTGAGAGAACATGCCGCTCCAATCTGGTAAGGTTTGTGGATTGTGATGTTCTCGTTTCATCAGTGTTTTTTAATTGATCCAATTTATAGATAATCGCCCCATCAAACTAATGAAGTTTTTGGATTAGTGGTTTATCCCGTTATTTGCCATACCCCAACAAATGGGGGGTAGGTCGCATGTAAGCCCCGCTAGGGGCGAAATATGGGTAGCAAACGGTGATTTCCGATGTTTCCGAAGTCCTGTAGGGACAAAATGTGGGTATTATACCCCTCCAGATACCCACATTCCGTCCCTGACGGGACTCGGGGAAATTTCGGGGCTGTTGTTTTCTACCCATATCGCGCCCCTAGCGGGGCTTCCGTTGTGTGAAACAGTACATAAATCAATGATCACATCGGCAGCAAACGATTTTGAAAGGATTGAACAAACACTCAATTACTCCCGGCTAAACGATGCTATAAACGCTTTTTATATTCAGCAATCCAAGTTATTTTCCATAACGATGAGCTTGATCGCCCATTATTTCATTAATAACGACAAAGTTAAAGAAAATCTCACTCCATCAACCTCTTCAACTTCTCCTTCGCTACTTCATTATTCGGATTGAGCTAAAAAAATAGCGGCGGCACAACCTTGCCCCGCCGCTATCAAATTGAATCGCTTTTATGCTACAATCAAAACATATTATCGTGTGTATTCAATACCCAACTCCCCAACCGGGTACCATTTGGGGCCATCGTGGGTACCTGAAAAGTGGCTCCTTGTAAGTTCATGATGCCAATGCCCCAAGGGCTTTCAACCAGAATGCCAGCACGGCCCGTCCCAGTCATGTCCTGGAAGCTGCGGAACTGATTGTCGGCGGTATTGAGCAGCCAGCCGCCAAAACGGGTACCGTTGGGCTGGAGCATGAGGCTGGTGATTCCCGCAGTTGTCCAGGCGAGTACCCCGATTCCCCAAGGGCTCGTGATCAGGAGTTCGTCGCGGCGGTCGCCATCAAAGTCCGCAGCGGCCCAAATGCGATTGTCAAAGGTATTGAGTAGCCAGCCGCCAAAACGGGTGCCATTCTGGGCCATTGCCAAGGGTGTAAGGGTGCTTCCACTGAGCTTGAGCATACCCAATCCCCAGGGGCTTGAAATCACCAATTCATCCCGACCATCCCGGTCAAAATCGCCAACTGCACCCAACCAATTGTCCCCTGTATTTAGCAACCAACCGCCAAAACGGGTACCGTTGGGAGCCATCATCACGGCATCAAATGTGGTTCCATTGAACTTGAGCATCCCGATTCCCCAAGGGCTGGTAATCATGATTTCATCTCGACCATCGCCATCAAAATCGCCGATGGGACCAAATTGGTTGTCGGCAGTATTGAGCAACCAACCGCCAAAACGGGTGCCATTCTGGGCCATCATCAGTGGCTGGAAAGTATAAGCGGGGCCTGGGGTATTCGTCAACTTGAGTAGCCCGATGCCCCAGGGGCTAGTGACCAGAATTTCTTTGCGGCCATCGCCATCAAAATCACCCACAGGGCCAAAGGAGTTGTCCGCAGTATTGAGCAGCCAGCCGCCAAAACGGGTGCCATTGGGGGCGAGCATCACCGCGCTGTAGGTAGTCCGGAACCGTTTGAGTACCCCAATGCCCCAGGGGCTAGTGACCAACAGTTCCGAACGTCGGTCGCCATCAAAGTCCCCTTGTTGAGGAAAGCGGTTATCGGCAGTGTTGAGCAGCCAACCGTCGAAACGTCGGCCATTGGGGGCCATCGCCAGGTGGGTAATACCCGCAGCTCCCGCTTTCAATGTTCCAATGCCCCAAGGACTGGAGACCGGGATTTCGGCCAGACGATCGCCATCCTGGTCGGTGTTGAGTACCCCATTGATGGCAATGGACTGCATGGCCCTCATGACTGCCCGGTATGCGTTGACCCGTCCAAAACCATAATCATTGTTGTGACCTCCGGCGCTGTAGGTTACGCCCCCAATTTTATCACAGGTTTCACAGAGGATGCGTCGCACATCTTCGGCCCGCAAGTCGGGGTTTATGCTCAGAACGAGGGCACCAACCCCGGCGGCAAGCGGTGCCGCAAAGCTCGTTCCTGTATCCATTCTTGTCCCACCCCCTGACGCTGTGCTGACCACATTGACACCGGGTGCGAGGAAATCGAGCTGTGGGCCGCGAGCAGAGTTGTCTTCGCGATCCCCGCGAGTTGATCGCCCAACCGCGATCACACTTGGGTGAGAGACAACCTGATCGAGTGCAATATCCACGTTATTGCCATTGCTGCTGGCCCAAAAAACAGGGGTACCACGACCTCGGCGGCCCTGACGAGTAGCAAACAATATGGCGTTTTGAAGTACGGAAGTCAGAGCCCAATCGGCACCATTAGGCCCCAGGCTCGATACAATAACATCTGCGCCACTGGCAGCACTGGCACCAGCAATTTCCAGGCGTGGATCAGCAGCAAAAGCTACTGCCCGCGCCAAAGTCGCCTGGGTTCCGACCTGATCACCCAATGTGGCCACCAGCATCAACTCAGATTCTGGTGCAGACCCACAACCATCGCGGCGATTGCTGTGGCGACCGGCAACCATACCTGCACAGAAGGTTCCATGATTGCTGTCTGGGTAATTCACCAGCGTACGCTGGAAGTTTCCTCGGTTGTCGAAAAAGCCTGATTCTGCAACGATTGCCGGGGCCAAATCTGCATGTTGGACATCGAAACCATTGTCGATGACCGCTACGCGTACGCCTCGTCCTAAAGTAAAATTCCAGGCGCGTTCAGCGGCAATATCGGCGCCTGCGACACCGCCACTTCCTCCCTGGTTGTTGAGGTGCCATTGCAGCGCATAGCTTGGGTCGGTAGGCGAAAATCGCTGACCAATGAACTCAATGAATTCAGGTTCAGCAGCAACGGCAATTCCACTTTCTTGCAGCTCGTTTGCAACACCGAGTGCATCTGCTCCCGCAGGCACCTCCACCTGGAATTGATTCCGCCCAAAGGCCAAATGCCGAACAATGGTGAGTTTGTGTTTCTTCAATTGACGGCGAGCCGCAAAGTCTGATAGTTCTGGAGATAGTTGTACAATTAAGTTGCGGCTACCAATTAGAATGTGTCCATCTTCTTGCTGATAGACCTGGCCGGAACTTTGTACTTCTGCAGGTTGGCTTTGCAAGGATCGCACGGATTCAGTAAATGCCGGAGATGGCTGTACAAAGAACCAACCTGCTGACTTGAGGGCTGCGCGTTCTTCCGATGTGGCATCTTTAGCAAATTGGGTGCCGCTGGCTACTTCGAGTGGCTCGCCAAGTGCATCAAGACTCAATAGGCCACGTGATCCGCCTTCCATCTGCACAGCAAGTACACCTTCGACCTCTGTAACCAAGATTTTTTGGCCTAGTCGATAAAAATACTTTTCCATAATACTTCCCTTTTAACATTGAGGTTTAAGAATGTATACAAATCAATAACCAACCATATATAAACAAACGGGCATGGCAAAACAATAATGCAACCCGTTGATGGTCAATAAAATTCGTCCTAATTGTCTAAGAAAAATGGTTTGAATGGTAAAACACTAGTCGGCAGGCTAGTCCAGAAAGGTATTGCCGATCACTGGTTTGAGCGAGTAGTTTGCCCATAATCATTTGTTTTGAGGTTTAGTAAAAATTGATCTTAACAAAGATAGAATTTAAACGATTGAAATACAAGCTGAACGCGAGGATTTTTTAGAAGATTTTGTCTAACCATAGAACTATAACTTGATCCAACAACTTCATTATATTTGCCAAAAGCCAAAAACAAACAAGTATGACCTATTCCGTTGCGCCTAAATGGATGTTGCTACTGTATTCCTTTGTTTTTCTGATCAGCTTTTCAGGCTGCAAAAAGAAGGCCGATGATGTTGTTGTAACGCCCGATCCTCCAAAGGATAAAGCTTTTTTGCCCAGGCTGGATATCGCCACCACTGCCAATGCGCCGATCAACTCAACAGATATTTATGTTCCTACCACCATTTCTATTGATGGTTTGGATGCTTTTGACGATTACAAAGGCAGTGCCCAAATTCGGGGACGGGGCAATTCCACCTGGAACCTCCCCAAAAAGCCCTACAAATTTAAACTGGATGAAAAGGCCAGTCTTTTGGATATGGCTTCCGAAAAAGATTGGGTTTTGTTGGCCAATTACCTGGATGGAACCCACCTGTTGAATGCGGTAGCCATGAAAGCAGGGCAATTGATGAACCTGCCTTTTACCAACCATATCGAGCCTGTCGAAGTCTACCTGAATGGGCAGTACCAGGGTTTGTACATGCTGACTGAACAAATTGAAGTAAAGAAAAACCGCGTCAATATTGGCGACAATGGCATTTTGCTGCAATTGGAGCAATACTTTGATGAAGATTGGAAATTTAGATCCACTGCCTATCGCCTGCCGGTGATGATCATGCACCCAGAGTTGACCGACGCGAAGGAGCTGGAGCCCATCATCACCCAATTTGAACAAATGGAAGCCCTAGTGGCCCGCCCGGATTTTCCAAACAATACCATTCTGGATTTTTTAGATGCTGAGTCGGTGGCCAATTATTTTTTGGTGAACATGCTGTGCGACAATCGGGAGCTCAATCACCCCAAAAGTACTTTTCTGTACAAAACCAAAACGGGCAAATGGACCATGGGGCCGATCTGGGATTTTGACTGGGCCTACGCCTATGAAAAGACCCAGAGGCATTTTAGCACTTTTGATCAATCCATGCTTTGGTCCCCACCCTCCACGGGCACCCGCTTTTTCACCCGATTGATGACCATTCCTGCCGTAAAAATCGCAATGAAGCAAAAATGGGCCGATTTTAAAGTCCAAAAGTTACCCGCATTGTTGACCTACGTCGACCAATATGCTTTATTGATTGAGGATGCCAGGGCCCGTGATTATCAAAAATGGAAACGAGGAAACCTTGATTTTAAAAATGATGTGGCCACACTCAAGTCGTGGCTGAAGAATAGAGCGGGGTATATGGATGAGTTCATGAGCAGGTTGTAAAAATTCATAGGAAATAACCCCATAAACGGTATAGAGAAAGTTCATTAAGCAAGCAATCAAACCAGTGAATTATGTAAGCTTTTCTATAAATTCTGTAACGCTACCGAGTTACAGCTGGCCTACCTTTGCACAATCACCAGATCCATCATTCTTTGTGATCTGTTGCCCCCCCTACCACTCTACAACAGCGTATCAACAAGATGATCTTCAAATTGCTTTGAGGCAACCGCCCCAAGGCTTGGGGGTGATTTGCATGCTAAGTACTTGTTAACTAGTTTCTTTTAAACCCAAAAAACTAGCAAGCCCTAAAAATGCGACTCATCAAGGGCGAAGCCGCGTCCTCAAATGACCGATCAATAAATTGAACCATGCTTTTAATCCTTCAAAAAATGCGCGTTTTTTCTACCATAATTTGGGTTTTCATGCTGCTTAATGCCGTTACAAGCTGTGTTTCATATAAACAATTGGTCAACTATCAGGAAAATTTTCCAGCTAAACCACAAACGGATGTAACCATTAAACCAGACATCCGGATACAGCCCAATGATGTGTTGGGGATAAAAGTATTCAGTACCGAACCAGAACTGGCTGCCCCTTTTAACCTAAACTCGGATCAACTCAATTCAAATTTAATCAGCATCGAGGCCATTCAGCTCAATGGTTATTTGGTCAACCAGAAAGGGGAGATTGATTTTCCAGTTTTGGGTACCCTGGAATGGCAAGGACTAAGTATTTCTGAGGCAAAGGAATCCTTGCTGTCAAAACTGAAACAGCACTTAAAAGATCCGGTGGTCAACCTGAGGCTATTGAATTTCAGGGTGACGGTGTCGGGTGAAGTTCGGAAGCCGGGAGCTTTCAACGTCCTCAACGAGCGCATTTCATTGTTGGACGCGCTGGCCCTGGCAGGCGACCTGACCGACTATGCGGATCGGGGGGATGTATTGCTGGTGCGAGAAAACAGCGGCGTTCAGTCCTTGAATAAAATCAATCTGCAGTCGGCTGAATTTTTCCAGTCGGAGCATTATTACTTGAAACAAAATGACCTGATTTATGTAAAACCGATCAAAGCCAAAGCTGGTGCGGTTCAGGATCAGACTTCTAAAACAGTGCCAATTGTGACGGCAGTGGCGACCATCGCTGCGGTGTTGATTGCATTGTTTAGCAAGTAATTGAATAAAAAAAGTACCATGAGTGAATTTCAATACCCCAAAGCCATTTTGTTGAACAGCAACCTAGAAGATACATCCGATCATCAAATCGATTACTGGGGGCTTTTGAATAAATGGGTACTCAGCAAATGGTACATCTATTTAATTTTTGGCGTGATCGGCCTCGGATTGGCCTACTATTTTTACAAAAAACAGCAACCCGTTTATGGAATCATTGCCAAACTATTGATTCGGGAACGCGACCAAAATTATGGTCCTTCGGAGGATTTTCTCCAACGCAACATCAGTTTTTCGGGTACCTCAGAAAAGGCTTCCAACGAAATAGAACTATTGACTTCCTTGTCATTGATGACTTCGGTAGTGAAGGAATTGGGTTTGGAGAAGCGTTATTTTCGCAAGCACGGATTGTCCAGCTACGAAGCCTATCGAGGGTTTCCAATTGCGGTTGATACCTTTGTATTGAAGCCAATTGAAAATACAAGGTTTGAAATCACCCCACTCGATTATCAGTCATTCCGGTTTGCACAAGGTTCGCGGAGCGAAGTCCATAAATTTGGTGAATTTTTCTCCAATCAATACGGAAAATTCCGCATCAGTAAAACGGAATATTTCACTTTTTCTTCGGGCTCCGATACAACATTGGAGGTGGCTTTTTTGAATCCAACCCTTATTGCCCGCAACTACCTCGATGGCTTAAAAGTGGGATTGTCGGACGAAAAAAACAAATCTTCGGTTTTGGTTTTGAGCTTGCAGGATGCGGTGCCCGAGCGCGGAATCGCCGTCTTGTCGATTCTAGTTGAAAAATTCGACCTTCTAAAAAGCCAGGCAAATACAGAAATCACCCTTAAAACGCTGGATCTGCTGGATGGGCGCCTTGCCGACATCAGTGCCGATTTGGTCGCTGCAGAAGGCACGGTGGAGTCCTATAAAGTGAACAACGACATTATTTCAGAAACCACTACCGATTTGAACATCACCATGGAGGATGTTAGTTATCTGGTTACTGAACAACGAGACATCGAGCTCCAGCTGAAAATGCTGCAGGCCATGAAAGCTGACCTGCGGGATACTGCGGATCAATACAGTTTGATTCCCATCAATCCTTCACTATACAATGGCAAAATCCAAGACCTGATTCAACCTTACAATGAACTGGTGATGGTTAGAGAAAGGCTTTTGCTGAAAGGTCAAACTTCCAACCCGGTTATTCAAGCGAACAATCAAAAATTGAGCAATTTACGCTCATCCATCACCACTGGTGTTGACCACATGCAAGAGGATCTTAATACAAGGTTGAGCAAGGTCAAGGATCAACACAACAAATCATTCAGTCGTTTGCGCAGTGTGCCGCAGAAAGAAAGAGGCCTCTCCGATCGATTGCGCATCCAATCGATCAAGGAAAACCTCTACGTTTATTTATTGCAAAAGCGGGAGGAAACCGCATTGGCCTTGGTGAGCAACTATACCAATGCCATGCTGATCGACCCACCTTACAGCACCATTGCCCCCATTGCGCCCAGCAAGGCTAAAATCTTCGTAGCAGCTGCTTTTGGCAGCCAGGTGCTTGCTTTTTTACTGGTTTTGTTTTTTGGCCTCTTTGCGGGATTGATCCAAACGGAAAAAGACATCAAACAAATTTTAACCAAAAAGATCATACTGGGGGTAATTAATCATCAAAAAGGGAAAAACCACCAGTCGCTGTTGGGGCAGCCGCAAAACTTGATGACTGAGCGTTTCCGCAGTTTGAGGACAAACCTCCAGTTTTACAACCGAGAAAAAACAAAATGCATTTTGGTTACTTCCAGTACGGTTAACGAAGGCAAAACTTTTGTCGCCTCCAACCTGGCCATGAGTTTTGCGTTAGCCAAAAAGAAGACGATTGTCATCGATTTTGACTTGAGAAAGCCCTCTATCGCCAGGTATTTCAAGGGAAACGAAGCAATTGGGTTAAGCAATTTTTTTGCTGAAGAATTGGGCATAGCCGAGGTCATCCAAGTTTCAGCGGATCTGCCTAATCTGCATTTCATTTTAGCCGGCCCCATTGTTCCAAATTTGGTAGAATTCATTTCAGAACAACAGCTGGCAGCCCTGTTTTTGTATGTAAAAGAGCGATACGACATCATCATCATCGATACTTCTCCGATTGGGATTATTTCTGATGGCATCATGCTCAATGACTATGTTGACAATACCTTATTCGTAGTCCGCTCGGGGTATACCAAAAAAACCATGGTGGAAAAAGCCGTGGAACTATTCGAGCAGAATAAACTGATCAATCCCTCGATCATCTTTAATGGGGTAAAAAAGCAAAATGACAGTTGTGGCTATGGTTACGACTACACACAATACAGCTATTCATCATAGTAAAATCACCAGCATTTGAGTAAACAACCTGCTTAAATTTTTGCCATGAATCAAATTCTAACACAATTGCCTGGATTGAAGGAACCATTTGTTCGTCGAGAAATAGCAATTTCCGATAAAACCAGGATGGAAAGGAATACCGATCGCTACTTATACCTGGCGATCGCATTGGACGCGGTTTGGTTAAACTTGTGCTTATTCGGGTTTCTACTGGTACAAATCTCATACAACCAGGGATTTGAGCCAGCTGTGATGAACACCCTACCCTATTTGGTATTGTGTATCAATGTCATCTGGCTTTTGACAGCTACGTTTACGAATGTCTACCAGGTTTTTGAAGGGGTTAAATTGAATCTAAAAATCAAGGACTTATTCTGGAGTGTGTTGATCTATCTTGGATTGATCAGCTTGGTTTATTACCAGTTTTTTTTCAGCGTTTTTCAGACCCACTTTTTGATACCCGCCTTTTTTTCCTTTTTGCTGCTTGCTGGTATTTCGCATTTTGCAATCCGCAATTACATTAGAAATAGAACCGTTGGGTTGACTTATGCAGTGGTTGGAGGGGGAGGTTCCGATCTCCAACACCTCCAATTGGTGCTTTCCTCGCTATATGGAGACCACGTTTTGTGCGTGGGCCGCTTCGGGGCTGAAGCAATACCAGAAGTGAGCAACCTGGGGGATTTTGAAGACATCGAAGCTTATTTGAATAAAAACAGCAGCATCAGCAAGCTCTTGTATTTCTGTAGTGATTTATCCAAACAAAGTGTAAAAAACATTATCCAGCTGTGTCGAAACCGTTACATCGATTTTGAAATTGTCCCCCTTGAGGTCGATCTTTTTGAACGAGGCATTCAGTTGGAACAATTTGCACATTTGCCGATTTTTCGCCGGAAACAGGAGCCTTTGTGTTTGCTCCAAAACAAGATTCTCAAACGGGTTTTCGACATTGTTTTCAGTTTGTTGGTGATTGTATTGATTTTCCCCTGGCTTTTTCCGCTGATCATCCTTATGATCAAAATGGAATCAAAGGGTCCCGTCTTTTTCCTGCAAAAAAGAACAGGATATTGGAACAAACCCTTCAACTGCATCAAATTCAGAACAATGGAGGTCAACGGGAAAAGTGATCGCCAACAGGCTACCCGAAGAGATTCCCGCATTACCCAAATGGGCGCAATTTTCAGAAAAACCAATATTGACGAAATGCCTCAATTTTTTAATGTACTCAAAGGCGATATGTCGGTAGTGGGTCCACGGCCCCACATGCTCCAGCATACGGAAGACTACTCCAAACTGATCGACAAGTACATGATTCGGCATGAGGTAAAGCCCGGCATCACGGGTTGGGCGCAAGTCAGTGGCTGGAGAGGCCCAACCAAAGAGCTGTACCAGATGGACAAAAGAGTAGAACACGATGTGAACTACATCGAAAACTGGAGTTTTTGGTTTGATTGCAAATGTATCTTTCTCACTGTATTGAACATGGCAAAAGGAGAAGACAATGCATTCTAAACTCCTGAATATCATCAATAAAGGGCACCAAAGAAGTGTCAAAATCAAAAAAAACATTGTTGAGAGTATCTTGATCAAAGGAGGCAGTGTAATGGTCAGCTTGATTATGGTTCCATTGACGATTGACTACATCAATCCGTCGAGGTACGGTATTTGGCTGACCATCAGTTCGATGGTAGCCTGGGTTAGCTTTTTTGACATTGGATTGACCCAGGGATTGCGCAACAAGTTTGCCGGAGCCAAAGCCGAAGGGGACGACGACAAAGCCCAGGTGTACGTCAGCACCGCCTATGCCTTGCTGGGGTCCGCTTTTTTAGTGGTTTGGCTGCTTTTTTTGTCCATCAATCCATTGCTGAACTGGGCGAAATTGCTGGGGGTTTCCAGCGAGATGCGGTCGGAGGTGTCTATTCTGGCCGTGATTGTATTTACCTACTTCTGCATCCAGTTCGTGTTGAGGATCATCACTACCATTTTGACTGCGGATCAAAATCCCTCGAAAGTAGCCTTGATTGACTTTTCAGGGCAGTTGTTGTCCTTGCTGTTCATCTTTCTGCTGATGAAAACCACGGAAGGTTCCCTAACCCGCCTTGGCCTCGCGCTGTGTATTTCCCCATTGGTGGTCTTGACGGTGGTGAATGTTTTTTTCTTCCGGGGTGCCTATCACCAATACAGACCCCGGTGGAGTAAAGTGAAATTGGCGTACTCCAAAGACCTGCTCAATCTGGGGCTGTTTTTCTTTGTGATTCAAATCGCGTTCATCATCCAATTCCAGACGGCGAACATCATTATTGCTCAAAATTTCAGTACTGCAGATGTGGTTTCGTATAACGTGGTGTATAAATATTTTGGGGTATTGGAAATGATCGCGGTCATTTTTGTCACTCCATTTTGGTCCGCTTCAACCGAAGCATTTTTCAAAGGGGAAATTTCCTGGATAAAAAGCAGCATAAAATATTACAACGTTTTGAATTTGCTGTTGGTGGGGATGAGTATGGTCATGCTGCTTTTGGCGAGCAATGTATATGATTTATGGCTGGGGAAAGGTACGGTACACATTGATTTTCAGTTGTCGTTTTGGGGGTTCTTATTTTTCAATGTCACTATTTTTAGCAACATCTACGTGGCTTTTTTAAACGGCATTAGTGCCCTGAGGTTGCAGTTTTTTGCCAGTCTAATCAGCCCTTTTGTGTACATCTTTTCATGCCTGGTATTGATAAAATACTTTCACATTGGTGTTCATGCCGTATTTATCGCAGCGATCATAGCAAATTTCAACGGCTTCATCTTGGCACCCATCCAGTATTTTCAAATCATCGAAAAAAATAAACGAGGCATTTGGGCTAAATAATTGATGCATGATAAAAATTGTACAATTTCAGTACCGTTCCACCTCTTCAGGGGATTTTGGCAGAAGACTTCACGATGAATTCATTAAGGTAGGGATAAGCTCCAGCATCGTATCGCTGTATTCTGAAGTACCGGATAGCATTACCCAGGTCAAATTGGGTAAAAAACAAGCATTGGTATCGGCCTTGAGTTACAAATTGAATGAACATCTAGCGCGCAAGACCAATAAAGATTTTGGCTTGTTTTCTTATTCCTCATTCGGGTCAAATGTTTCCCAGTTGGAACAGGTCAAACAAGCCGATGCCATTTACCTACACTGGGTACATCATGGTTTTTTGAGCCTCGTCAATATTGAACAATTGGCAAAATTGGGAAAGCCGATCATTGTCATCCTGCACGACATGTGCTACCTTACCGGGGGATGTCACTATAGTTTTGATTGTGAAAAGTATAAAATAAAGTGCCACAATTGCCAATGTTTCCCGGATTCAAAAGAAAGGGATCTTTCGACCAGAGGGTTCGAAAAAAAATTAAAACTCTATTCCAAATACGATAATTTATTCTTCGTTTCCCCCAGCAAATGGCTATACGACTGTGCCCAGCAATCCGCTTTGACCCGCAACAAACCCTTGTTTCACATCCCGAATGTACTCGACCGAACCGTATTTAAACCTTTTAGCAAAAAACTGGCCAGGGAAATCTTGAATATTGACCCTGAAGAGCAAGTTATTTTATTCGGCGCGGCTCATGTACAAAGCCCTTACAAAGGCTGGGAATATCTGAAGGCAGCTTTAAAGTTATTTCACCAAAGAGGGCAGACTGGAAAAACCTCAGTCCTGATCTTTGGTACTGGTGACGATCCCAAAATTTCGGAAGCCATTCCCTTTCCAACCCGATTCATGGGGCAACTGAAGGACGAATATACTTTGGCCGTGCTGTACAACGCAGCAGATGTATTCATCGCACCCTCGCTGGCCGACAACCTGCCTTATACCATTTTTGAATCGCTGGCGTGTGGAACCCCCGTAGTTGCTTTTAATACTGGCGGTATCCCTGATTTGATCCAGCATGAGATCAATGGCTACCTGGCCACCTACAAAGATGTGGAAGACCTCAGCAGAGGCATCCATTTTTGTTTAACCCATGAGTTGCAAGTACGCCCTCCGATAGAAATGGACAACTGGCTGAGCATAGATAAACACCTGGAGTTGTTGGAAGCCATAAAACCTCTGGCTTGACATGGAAGTGAGCAAAAACAACCCGACTCTCTTACTGATTGGTGATGCTGCCTACTTAAAGCACCTTAGCCTTCCCCGAAAAGACCAAAGGCTGCTCGATCTGTTTTGGCTGGGTTTTTTGATGTACACAATTGGGTATACCGTTGCTCAAACAACCTATGTAAACTGGATCGTTTGCCAGGCTTTCCAGAGCCTAGGTTTGGCGCTATTCTGGGTGGGCCTTTTTTCTCAACTCCGCTTTACATTTGACAACCTTTACCTCAGGGTTCTTTTTGTCCTTTATTTTTTTTGGTTGATGGGGGTAATTGCCCGAGGGATCACCTTAGACTACGATTTGATTAAGGGGATGCTTTTTGATGCCTGGTTTGGCGTTTTTTTGTATTTCACCCCGCTGCTGTTGTTGTTTCCCAAAAATCTATTTTTTTACAAAAGACTATTTGACGTCATTTTGCTCTTGGGTCTGGTTTTTTTAGGCTTGAGTGTCCTTTTTGCCAGAGAGATCATTTTTGCGGATCGTGAGAATTTGGTCAGCAGAACCATCGTGGAAACTTTCACCAGGACGCTTGCAATGCCTACCACTTTTATCTTGCTGACATTTATCTACCATTCCAAGCAACGGAAAATTCTTGCTTTAATCATCGTGTTGACGATTATCCTTTTGGCCATTCTGAAAGCACGGCGCGGCCTCCTTTTTATGGCGAGTGTGCCTTTGTTGCTGGCTTATTTTATTTACTTGTATAAAAGCAAAGCCAGGGTTTTAGTGATTGTTTTTTCATTGGTCTGCTGCGGGGCATTGGTTGTATATGGCTGGAGTATTGTTCAAGAAGGCACCTTGTTTACCTATCTCAAAGATCGAGGACTTGAAGACACCAGAAGCAATGTAGAAGTCTGTTTTTACCAGGACATGACGACCACGGACTGGCTGATTGGAAAAGGCCTGTTTGGGGAATATTATTGCCCCGGGATTGACCCAGACAATCGTACGGGATTTCGAAACGTCATCGAAACCGATTATTTGCAAATCATCTTAAAAGGAGGCCTGGTCAGTTTTGGCCTACTGCTGTTGATTGCCCTTCCGGCAGCTTTTCTGAGCATTTTTTCCTCCAAAAATCTTTTTGCCAAAGCCGCTGGAATCTGGATCATTTTTGCCCTGATCAACATGTATCCATCCACGGTCAACACCTTTACGCTGAACTATCTGCTGGTTTGGATTGCAGTAGGAATCGGTTATTCCAAAGCCATTCGAATGCTTCCCGATCAAATATTGAAATTGTATTTTAACCCATCACCTTCATGACTACACCCAAAGTACTCATTCTCAACCAGCCCTTTAACACCGATACAGGAGGAGGGATCACCTTATCTAATTTATTTACCGGTTGGGACAGCAGTAAATTGGCGGTTGCTTGCAGTGGCTATTTGCTCCAGGACAACATCGACACCAGCATTTGTCGCACCTATTATCAGTTGGGAGAAAAAGAGCACAAATGGGTGTTTCCTTTTAACCTACTCAAGCGGAAATACCCTTCAGGACTGGTCAGCTTTGATGAAAAACCCATTCAAAATTTAACACTGCCTGTCTCTAAGTTTCGGGTGCAGCTGATCACAAAAGTCTTTTATCCTTTGTTGGAATATCTAGGCTTGTTTCATGCGGCTTCAAGCCACCAATTGTCAAAAGAATTTTGTGACTGGTTAGATGAATTCAAGCCGGATGTCATTTATGCTCAATGTTCGGACAGGGGGTCAATCGCCTTTTGTATTGCAGTGCAGGCCTACCTCCAAAAAAACATGATCCTCCACATGATGGACGATTGGCCGACCATCATCAGCAGCGAGGGCCTGTTCAAACACTATTGGCAGCGGAAAATTGACCGCGAATTCAGAGTGCTACTGGAAAGCTGCACGGTATTGCTGAGCATTTCCGACTACATGTCGGAGGAATACCAGCGGAGGTATGGCAAAACATTCACAGCCTTTCACAATCCGATTGATGCTGATTTTTGGAAACAATACCAACGCGCAAACTATGCACTGAATGCCCCCCCTACCCTACTCTATGCCGGCCGAACCGGCCTGGGTATTCAAAACTCGCTCAAAACCATTGCAAAAACAATTCAAGCCTTGAATGAGGAGCTAAAGTTTTCCATCACATTCGTATTACAAACCGCAGAAATTCCAGACTGGGCTGCCGCTTATTCCTGTGTGCAGCACCGGAAATTTGTTCCCTACAAAGAGCTGCCCAGGGTATTTTCCGAAGCTGATCTGCTGATCTTGCCTTACGATTTTTCTACCATAGCTACCCAATACATCAAGTATTCCATGCCTACCAAAGCTTCGGAATACATGATCAGTGGAACGCCAATTGTACTTTTTGCACCCAAGGACACGGCAGCGGTGAAATACGCCGAGGATTATGGCTGGGCAGCGGTGGTGACTGAAAACAAAGTGGAGGATTTATCAAGAGCCATCAAAGCATTGATCCTGGATGAAAGCGCAAGGAAAAATCTGGCTCAAAATGCTCAGGAAATTGCTGCGATGCGCCACGATTTGAGCATAGTCTCCAGAGAATTTAAAGAAACGATTTGTTCGGCTGTAGCAAGAGAATTGCATACTACCGGGCCTTTTGCTCGGAGGACATGAATTGAAATTTTTTGAAATAACCGTTATCAAATCTTAGGTTCTAAGCGCATGAATTGCCTCCAGCTTTAGCTGGTGGATAAGCAGTGAACGCTAGTTTCTGGGCTTTAGCCCCATTTGCAAAATTTAGATTTGGGCTAAAGCCCATTCAAGACCTGACCTTCGAACCACCAGCTAAAGCTGGAGGCAATTCATGTCCTCCGAGCAAAACGTCCAGTTTGAGGTAAAGCCTAATTCATCATCTTCCATCATCCCCCAAAAAACATGTACAAAATAACCATTGGTATCCCGACCTACAAAAGGCCAGCGATGCTGGACAAACTCCTACAAAGCATTTTTGCCTGTCACTTGGATCCCGCATTGATTAAGCAGGTTGACCTCATCATCGTTGACAATGATGTTGAAAAAACGGGAGAACCAATCACAGCCAAGTGGAGCAAAAACGCTGCCGCCCCTTTTTGCGTGCACTATATCAACTGCCCAACCAAGGGGCTCTCCAATGTCAGAAATGAAATCATCGACCAAGCATTGCGCCTAGAACCAGACTACATGGTGAGCGTAGATGACGACCAATATGTAACCCCCACTTGGTTAAATGAATTGATCGCAACAATAGTGAACAACCGTGGAGATTTTGCGCTTGGACCAGTCATTCCAATCTTTGAAACCTTTGTCTCCCCGGAAATCGCTCAATGGTTCTGTTACCAAAAAAATGAGGATCAAAAAAAACTGAGCTATTTGGAAACTGCAAATTTGGTAATGCGTGCCCAGTTTATCAAAGATCACCAGCTTAGATTTGATAACCGCTTCAATTCCCTGGGTGCCGAAGACACTTATTTCGGGATCAGTGTTTTGAAAGAAGGGGCAAACATTTTTTGGGCAGCACACGCAACCGTGTATGAAACCATTCCTGCCAAAAGAGCCACCCTGCAATGGCTGATCAAACGCAGGTTTCGAGTGGCCAATACCTATACCTACATCATGCTGCTGGAAAAACGCTATGCCCGGGTGCTCAAAAAAATCCTGGTGAATGTGGCCTACCTCATTGTTGGCGCTTTAGCCATGGTATTGACCCCCATCGGTTTTAAATATCGATACTTCGGCGTGTTAAAAATCGCCGAGAGTTTTGGCGGATTTGCTGGCTTATTGAACATTAAGTTTCACGAATATTCAACTGGAAGGTAACATGTGTGGAATAAACGGAATGCTTTCGCTGAAGGATAAAAACGAGTTTCGCCACTATGGCCTATTTCAATCGACCCTTCAGTTGATGAACGATACCATTGCACACCGAGGGCCCGACTCAGAAGGGGTATTCGTCAAAGACGCGGTAGGGCTGGGCTTTCGGCGACTGAGCATCATTGATTTGAGTACCTCCGCCAATCAGCCCATGTTGAGTGACAACGAAGATGTTGTATTGGTCTTTAACGGAGAAATTTACAATTACATCGAGGTAAAACAGGTCTTGATTGCCAAAGGATACCAATTCAGAACCGATTCGGATACGGAAGTCATCCTGAACAGTTACCTAGAATACGGCGATGACTGCGTCAACCACTTCAATGGGATGTGGGCTTTTGCCATTTATGATTTCCGCAAAAAAAGGCTGTTTTGCTCCCGCGATCGGATGGGGGTCAAACCTTTTTATTATTGCATCGTAGATCAGGTCTTGTACTTTTCCAGCGAACTGAAAGGGCTACATGCAGTGCATAAATTTGAAAATGCCAACCTCAGCAAAGTATACGAGTATTTGGCTTATGGGTATAGGAACAATGATGGGGAGACATTTTTTGAAGACTGTTTTGAATTGCTACCCGGCAACAACCTCATCGTTGAACAGGGCATCGTTTCCCACCACAAATATTGGGCGTTAAAAGAAAATTTATTTCAACATGATCCCACGGCAAGTTTTTATGAAGAATACGTCGCCTTGTTTGAAAGTGCAGTAAAATTGCGGTACCGGAGTGATGTTCCGGTGGCTTTATTGCTAAGCGGCGGCCTCGATTCCTCCTCCATTGCCAAAGTGACCGACAATTTGATCCAAAAAGGAGAATTGAATCAAAATGAGATTCATGCATTCATTGCCTCATTTCCCAATTATGAGGACGACGAAACCCCCGTTGCGCGGGAATTCATCAAAACTTGCCAACACATTCGTTTGCATGAAATGGTGATCGACACCCAACAAACCATTGATGATTTTGAAAAAACCATTTACGCTTTAGACCACCCCGTCTTTTCTTTTAATGCTATTGCGCACCACAACATCATGAAAGCCTGCAGGGAAAGAGGCATCAAAGTTGTGTTGAATGGGCAAGGTAGTGATGAAGCCTATGCCGGATACGATCGGTACATTTCCGGGGTACATCTGGTGGACCAACTTTTGTCGCGCAGTGGAAAATTTTTGAAAGAATTTTCGGCTTTGAACACCTTTAATCACTATTCCAAGCGATTCCTGCTGGGTCAAATGTTTAAATCGGTGATCAATCAATCTTTTTCTGCCTACCTGAGGGCCAGGTTTCAGGAAAAATCCCTGGCTTATTTGAACAATAATTTTACAAAAGACCATTACCACCACTATCAACCGGCTTACCAATTTTCCTTACAGGGGAATAACTTAAGCAATTACCTCTTGAAGCAGATCAATCACGAGGGGCTCAATCAAATCCTCCAATATGAAGATGTATCTTCCATGTCGCAGTCCATTGAAATACGCTCCCCCTTTATGGACTACCGCATGATGGAGTTTGCTTTTTCCATCCCGAATGAGCTGAAATTCAAAAATGGAGTAACAAAACTGATCCAAAGGGAAACTTTCGGAACCATGCTACCGGATTCCATTACCCAAAATCGTAAAAAAATTGGCTTCAAAACTCCCTTCCTCGACTACATTTCCAGTGACCCTGCCTATAAAAGCTATGTTTCTGATCTGATCCACTCTGCCCATTTTTCTACAAAAAGAATCTGGAAAGCCGATAAAATTCGGGAGGTATTTAAAAAGCCCATGGAAAGCCCCAATTTTCCTTTTTGGAGGGTAATCAACCTGGAAACCTGGTCAAAGGTGTACAACATAACCAATTTGTAAGCATGAAAAAAGTGTTGATCATTCAGAAGTCATTGGTACAATACCGACAGGAGTTTTTTGAGCTGCTCAGAAAAGCCTTAGCGGAAGAAGATGTAGAGCTGAGTTTGATTTATGGCAAACAAAAAAACGAGGAAGGACTTAAAAATGAGGAGGGACTTAAAAATGACGAAATTGACCTGGAATGGAGCCAATACATCCCCAATAAAACCATCAAACTAGGCCGCCTCAACCTCCTCTGGCAGCCCTGTATCCACGCCATAAAACACCAGGACTTAATCATCGTAGAATCGGCCAATCGATTGATTTTGAATTACCTTTTGATGACCCGCCG
Source organism: Saprospiraceae bacterium (assembly GCA_027488855.1). Classification (GTDB taxonomy): domain Bacteria; phylum Bacteroidota; class Bacteroidia; order Chitinophagales; family Saprospiraceae; genus Haliscomenobacter. The sequence goes on along the minus strand of JAIYAV010000335.1, from coordinate 17,660 downwards.
ACATTTTTCAAACTTAAAACTGGGGTTTTGGGGGCATGGTCGCAACCTGCAAGATGCGCCCAAGAGCTGGGGCAACAAGCTGAAAAACTTGCTGGTCAAACACTGTGATTGGTGGTTTGCCTATACCGCAGGAGTGAAAAATAACCTAGCTGATTTAGGTTATCCCGAAAAGCAAATCACCGCAGTTCAAAATGCAATCAATACGAATTTGCTGGTGGAACAATACGCCAAAATCAGTGCGGCTGAAGCAGCCGAACTAAAAGCTGAACTCGGCATCGAGGGCAATCAGGTCGGGATATTTTGTGGAGGCATGTACCCGGAAAAACGCATCGATTTTTTATTGGCCAGCTGTATACAAATCAAAGCCGAAATCCCTGATTTTCACCTGATTTTCATTGGCTCGGGTATCGATGCCCCCAAAGTCATTGCCGCAGCGGAGCAATTCGAGTGGATCCACTACTTAGGCCCAAAATTCGGGAAGGATCGAGTTAAATACTTCAAAATTTCTGCCCTGTTTCTCATGCCCGGACTGGTTGGATTGGGTGTATTGGACTCCTTCGCGCTGGAAACACCAATGGTCACAACCGATTATGAATTTCACAGCCCCGAAATCGAATACCTGGAGCAGGGTAAAAATGGACTGGTGGTTGGCAATACCGTAGCCGAATATGCCACTGCGGTCATAGACTTATTGCGGAGCGAACTGTACCAACTGATGTGGGAATATTGCAAGCACAGTGCAAAAAAGTATACCGTTGAAAACATGGTGGAGAACTTTAAAACCGGGATCCTCCACGCCATTCGTTGATTTTTAGCCATTCAAACAGCTTCTTATAACAAACCCCAGTCATGAAAACCCTGATTGTTCATACCTTTTACCGCGATAAGGGCGGCGAAGATGCCGTGATTATTGCGGAAATGGCCTTGTTGAAGGAGGCTGGATTGGAGGTAGAACTGTTGAGTTTTCAAAATCCGCACCAGCCTCTGAGTGCGTTTTTGACTTTGCTGATTTCGCCATTCAACGTTTTTTCTTTCATCAAAACCATCCGTAAAATACGCAGCTTCCAACCGGATGTAGTACACCTGCACAATTGGCATTTTGCCGCATCTCCGGCGGTGGTAGTTGCCTGCCAATACCTAAAAGTTCCCATCGTATTGTCCCTGCACAACTTCCGGCTCATTTGCCCTTCCGCGACGCTATTTTATCGAGGAAACATTCATCTGGAAAGTTTGAAGCAGCCATTTCCCTGGATAGCAGTGAGCAAAGGAGTTTATAGAAGCTCCACCCTTCAATCCTTCTACCTGGCTTTTACCGTTTTTCTGCACAAAAAATTAATGACCTGGCAAAAGGTCGATCGCTACCTGGTTTTTTCCGGATTTATGAAGAACATTTTTCTACAGTCTCCGCTGGGGATTCCCGAAAACAAACTGGTCATCAAGGGGAATTCAATTGCAGACCTGCTCTTTGATGAACGAATCAAAAGAAAAAATCATTTTGTTTTTATCGGCCGATTGTCGACTGAAAAAGGCCTAGACGTCCTGTTAAAGGCCTTTTCCGAAACGGGCCAGGAGCTAAAGATTTATGGATACGGGCCGATGGAACAATTGGTCCAAGCGCATGCAGATATTTATCCAAACATACAATTTAATGGCCCTTTACGCCCGGATAGGGTATCTGAAGAATTGAGGCGTTGTACTGCTTTGGTCTTTCCTTCCACTTGTTTTGAAGGAATGCCCCTGACCATACTTGAGGCATTTTCAACGGGTACACCGGTTATTGCCAGCAATATAGGTGCCATGTCAAGCATGGTTGAAGACCATTACAATGGTTTGCACTTTGAAGCGGGAAACAGTGTCGATTTGGCCCAAAAACTAAAGGACTGGAAAGCTAAGTCCGAAAGAGAACAAACGCAATACGCACTAAGGGCAAGAGCAAGCTATGAAAAGTATTACACGCCCGCAGTTAATTTTAAAACCCTTGAATCCATTTATACGGCGGTAACAGTTCGTCATTCCAAATTTCAGTTAAAAAAAGCCATCAAAATCACGGAGTGATTCAATCTTGCATAGCTGCGGTCGTCCGCGGTAAAATGGTTAGGGGAATGTTTCACAACCGCGGCAGCGGTTGAACAAATTGAGACAAAATTCAACCGCTACCGCGGTTGCTAAGCCTCCAAAAACCCTCAAGTCTGCGGACGACCGCGGCTATGCAAGATTAAACCGCTGCCGCGGTTAGGGCATTAAAATTCGGGATAACGAACTGTTAAAAAAAAGATTCATGACCTACACCCTCACCCCTTTCCTGGAATATAAGCTCTTTACAGGTGCGCTGCAAGAGCTAGACTCAAGTGAAAAACTACTGATCGATACCATCAATCAATATTCTTACTGCATTGCCGAAAAAGATGCAGGGTTTAAACGCGCCTTATTGGATGCCGAAATTCTGCTTCCAGACGGGGTAGCCATCACCGCTTCCACGCAGTTTCTGACAGGCAAACACATCCGGAAGATTGCAGGAGCGGATGTGCACCAACACCTCTTGGAGTACCTGAACCAAAAAGCAGGAAAATGCTTCTACTTGGGTTCATCGGCAGAAATTTTAAAAAAAATTCAAAGTCGCCTCACCAAAGAATATCCTTCCATCGAAGCTGGTTTTTTTTCACCCCCATATAAAGCTTCATTCTCAACAGCCGACAACGAAATGATGGTAAAAATGGTAAATGCTTTTCAACCCGAGGTTTTGTTCATCGGAATGACCGCACCCAAGCAAGAAAAATGGGCTCACGCATTTCATTCCGTCTTGGAAACAAGGTTAACCTGCTGTATTGGCGCGGTTTTTGACTTTTATGCGGGCACCGTCAATCGACCTGGTCAGGTATGGATCAATCTGGGACTAGAATGGTTAGGACGCCTAATTAGCGAGCCCAAACGCTTGTGGAAACGATACTTATTTTACGGCCCTGTCTTCATTGGCTACATGCTAAAAGAAAAAATAAAGAGGGTTAAACTCCATTCTAGATAGTTGAAAAAGTTGAAGTATTGGTTTAGTCGATATTGAAAATTACATAAATCACTGATTGTCTATTAGTTAAAAAAATAGACTAAATACTAAAGGTCGGCCTTGCTCGTTTCTGTCCCGAGTAACAAGAACAAACAAGCCGATTTATGAGACAGTTCACCCTTTCTTCATTGCTACTGCTATGGTGTCCGTGGCAGTGCCTAGCAACTACTTATTATTTTTCTACCACCCGTGGCAACGATTCCAGAAGCCCTTTATTGGCGAAGAATCCACAAACGCCCTGGCAAACCACCGCTAAATTAAATGCTTTTTTTGGAGCGCTTCAACCCGGAGATTCCATTCTGTTCAAGCGGGGGGAAGTGTTTTTTGGATCCATTCAGGCATCCAAGTCAGGATCTCCCCTGTCGCCCATCGTTTTAGGGGCTTATGGCCAGGGCGAACGGCCAGTGATCAGCGGATTTACTACCGTTTCGAACTGGAAATCCGTTGGAGGAGGAATCTACGAAAGTCCTTTTTTAATCAACCAGTCAGCGGTAAATTTGGTCGTCATCAACGGGATCAATCATGCCATGGGCCGATATCCCAATGCCAGTGCAGGCAATAAAGGCTACCTGAATTTTGAATCTCATGGAGCTAACTTTATTGTGGATGAACAACTTACTTCTGCCACCAATTGGAGCAATGCAGACTTGGTGGTTCGGAGCACCAGGTATACGATCGACAAGGTGAAAATAAGTTTCCACTCCCAAAAACAAATCAACTTTGGGACAGAGATTCCCAATGGTTTGATGGATGGGTATGGTTATTTTGTACAAAATCACTTAAAAACCCTGGATCAATTCGGTGAGTGGTATTACAATTCTTCTACCAGAAAGCTCTATGTTTTTTTTGGGCAACAGCAAGGTGTCCAGTTTCAAGGTACAAGTCGGAACGCTGGATGTCTTGATTGAACCCAGAGCTAACAACCTGGTGATTGACAATTTAACCATCAAAGGTGCCAACCAATATGGTGTATTTTGTGATTGGTCAAACCTGCAAAATTTAAAAATTACAAATTCCCAGATTTTGTATTCCGGAATTGACGCCATTCAATTGTCGGGGCGTTCCAATTTTGTACTGGAAAATTGCAGCATCAACTTCTCGAATAGCAAAGCGGTTAACCTGAATTACAATAACCCGTATGCCATTGTAAAAAACAACAGCATCCGCAATTCTGGAATTCATCCCGGCATGATTGTTGGTCAAGCTTATGGCATCGTCAACTATGCCAAAGGTATGGTGGCGCAAAACAATACCATCATCAATACCGGGTATGTAGGAATACGTTTTTTTGGTGACTCCAACCTCGTCAAAAACAATTTCATCGATACATCTTGTACCATCCTGGACGATGGCGCTGGAATTTATACCTGGACTGGGGGCAAAGACATTCCTTTTTTCAAACGAAGCATTGTCGGCAATATCGTGATCAATGGTTTAGCTGCCCCAGAAGGTACCAACGAGCTCAACTTTTTTCCAGCCGAAGGGATCTACCTGGATGACAATACGACCAATGTAGCAATTTTTGACAACACGGTTGCCAATTGTAAGAACAATGGAATATTCATTCACAATTCCAGAAGCATCCAAATTCAAAACAATTTGCTATTCAACAATGGCATTCAGCTTTTGTCCGTTCACGACCATTTGGCTGGCCCAGTTTCGGATTTAACGGTGACCGACAACCAGTTTTTTTCCAAAAAGCAGGAACAAGTCGCTGCTTCTTATAAGTCTTTGGACAATGATTTCATGAACCTTGGCAATTTTTCAGGAAATTATTATGCTCGTCCGTTTGATGATGATTTGGCCATCATTTCCGAATATGACAACTACCAAGGCAAGCGGAAGAAAACATTCTACGACGTGAAAAGCCCGCAAATGGTAACGGGTCAAAACCAGGAAGCTGGCGGGAGTCCGCTAAGCATAAAACCTTATACTGTGGTATCATTGGACGAAAATGCAAATAAATACGCCAATGGTAACTTTGAATCAAGCCCGAGCAATGTATACTGTTGGTCTGCTGACGGGGAATGCCGTACGACCTGGACCAACGCACTGGATCAAAAAGCAATGAAAATTACCGGCGCAACCTCAGGCCTGCTCGCACTTGAATTCGGTGCAATTACAAAAACCAAACAGTACCTCCTCCGCTTCAGCGCAATCGGGCAAGTAGAAACCCATATCGAGGTCTTTTTGCGGCAAATTAACTCCCCCTGGAAAGCCTTGTCAACGATCAAAACCATCAGAATTACCCCTACAAGGTCAGAATACGAAGTGCTTTTTTCCTTTCCGGCCTCAAAAACTGCGGCATGCATCATGTTTCAGGCAGCCAGTGAGAATTTTTCTTATTGGCTGGACAATGTACAGCTGTTGGAAACCAGTAGCGTCAGTATGACCAATCCAGATGATTACATCCGCTTTGAATACAATCCATCCATGGTCAACAAAACCATCCAATTGGGGGCAAACTATCTTGATCTTGAAAAAAGAGCGCATGCTGGTGCACTGGTTTTGAGGCCTTTTGAATCCATTGTTTTGTTAAAAAAACCTCAGTCTCTTTCGAGCTTAGAAAAGAGGGCATCGACAGCAAACAGCAACTTTCGAACCCAGGTGAATGAATGTAAAATTGCGTTGAATTGGGGCTCGGTGGTAGATGAAAATTTGAGCCATTTTGAATTGGAAAAAAGCGAGGATGGAACCAACTTTGAGCTATTCGCAATCGTCAACAAGGAAGAATATTACGGCTTCCAAACCTTTGAGTACATCGATAGCCCACTGGTAGCAACCACTTATTACCGTTTAAAAACGGTAAACCTGGATAAAAAATTCACCTGCAGCGAAGTACTTCAAGAACGAGTTGCTTGCGATTCGGATGGCTCCTGGATGCTTTATCCCACTGTTTTGAGCAAAGGACAAAGCACCCTGAGCATCAAAATTTACACGGATCAACCCACGGTCACTTTTACCATCGTTGATCAATTGGGTCGGGTCATTAAAACGATAGTGGAACAAACCGTTTCTGGTTGGAATAAGCTGAATTGGGAACTTCCAGCAGATGTGACCTCTGGAAATTATTACCTGGTTCATGCGGACAGTCAACGGAAAAAGGTTCTGCCTTTTATGGTGATCACCTCTAGCTATTAAACATGAATCATCCCGAATTTTTGGGATAACAAACCGCGGATGCGGTTGAATTTAGAATAGCCCCGGTCGTCCGGGGTCATTTTGGTAGCAAAAGGTTTCGCAACCGCGGATGCGGTTGAACTTTTAGCTCAATTGAGTTCAACCACTGCCGTGGTTGCCGCCAATTTGACCCAATTATTTACCCCGGACGACCGGGGCTATTCTAAATTCAATCGCTCCGCGATTAGGTTTATGCCCGATTTTGGCTTTTCAAAAATTCGGGATGACTCATGTTTATGAATGTGCAGGTTGCAAAATGTGTTTTTGAACAAATATCCCATCCATTTGCCGCAATTGCCCCGTAGTGGCATCTGTAAACCCATTCTCCAAATTGAACAACTGATAGCCCTTGTTGTCGAGGTATTCAATCATTTCAAGGTAGGTCATTTCATTTTCATACAGTGGAGCAATGGACATTTCCAGTTGAATGATTTTAATTTTATCCAAAGATTCAGTTGCACCCTCCAATACGTTTTTTTCATACCCCTGGGTATCAATTTTCATCATCACACTTTCTTCCTTGGTACAAAAAGTACTGAAGATCGAGTCGATTTTTTTAATTTCTATTTCCTCTGTTGCAACATATTTGGATTCTGGAGCGCTGCTGAGGTGCGCGGGCAGCATATTTAAAATCGAGCTACTGTAAGAATTATTGGCAATATTGATGGTGCTGGTGGTGTCTTCGTCGCCCAAAGCGTAATTGTTTGTCAGCCAATTGTGGTCATTAAAAGCGGCCATTTTTAAACCCTCGAAAGCACTTTTTAACGGTTCAAATGAGATGATTTTATTCTGGTATCCTACCGTCCTCATCTTGAAAGCGTATTGCCCGGTATTGGCACCAATATCCAACAAAGTATCGATATTAAAGTGCTCCATCATTTTCATGCGTATTGCTGAATCTTCGTCAGGAAATTGGCTGATTTGAAAGCCATTCTTCCTGAGTATTTTTTGGATCAATTTTCTCATGTGAACTGTAAATTTAACAATAAAAACACCAATCTTGGCGAGGCACTCATTCGTGCCACTTTACCCACAAAGTCTAAGAACTTGTCTAAAGATAAATATAAGGTTTTTTTACTGGTTTTTTTTGAAAAATATTCAAAGAATCCCAACAAATACGCTTAAACCTGAAATTTTGTGTAAATAAAATAAATCACATAAAAATGCCTAAAAAAGAGCCTTGATCACCGGGGTGACCGGCCAGGATGGTGCCTATCTCAGTGAGTTGTTGGCAAAAGGGTACGAAGTACATGGGATTAAAATCAAGCATCTGGAGAAACTTTCAACTTCTTTCGGCCCTGTTCAATGTTCAGAACTTCCTCGCCAAATTGGCTGACTTTTGCCAATTTAGTGAGCTGTTTTCGTTTCAGGATTTCTCTCCAAATCGCCGGATTGTCGAGCTTCCCTTCGATGAACAATTCGGTCCAGTGCTCTAATTGTAGAATATCCAAAAACCAGGAGGGCGGGTTAAATGGCAACTGAATCCATAATTTGTACAGTTTTGGCAGCTTGTTCAATTGCTCAAAGTTGGCGGGTTTGTAGTCGGTCATGGTAAAACGAAACTCCCGCAGCTGTTGGAGATTTTCTATTTCTGCCGGAAAATCAAGCAGGTTCCGGTTGAAACTGAGGTCTAATTTTTTTAATTTTTTACTGCTGAGAATCGATTCAGGAAATTCTTTTAACGAGCAATTCCGCATGCTCAGGTCCTGTAAATTTGGTAAAACGGCCTGGATGCTAGCACCAAAATTAGCATTGAGGTGCAGGGTTTTTAAGGCAGGCAAAGACTGCTTGATGGTCAAAGCGGGTTGTTCTTCCTGATACGAAATGTCTATTTCTTCCAGCTTGGCCAGGTGGTAAAACTGCGCTGGAAATTCGTTTAAATGGCATTTGTGTAGCCCTATTTTTTTCAAGCCAGACAGTTTCGCCAAATCATCAGGCAAATGAGTCAGGGCATTTTTTCCCAAATTGATGTCCTGAAGGCTCGGCATTTGTAGCAATACCTCCGGGAATACCTCAAATTCACAATCAAAAAGGTTGATTTTGGTCAAGTGTTTAAACCCTAAAAACTCCGCAGGAAGGCGATCAAGGTAATTACAGGATAAATCAAGTGCTTTTAACTCGGCTAGTTCAAACAAGGCTTTGGGAATGTCTTTCAGCCCCATTCCGCACAGGTTTGCTTTTGCTGTATTGGATTGACTGGCTTTGAGAATTTGCCGTTCTAAGGGGGTCAACAAGGGCGTGTTTTTTAATAAAGTCTGCCCATTTCTCATCGCCTTTATTGCCCGGTCTGTAGCGAGCATCTCTTCGCCGGGTAGGTAGTACTTTTTCTCCAAGACATCGCGGAAATGGTAGACTTGAAACTCGGGATGTTCAAACGATGGCTGTAAGCCCACCACGATGCCCCTTTTTATGTGCGCAGGGGCATAGGTAAACGAGTGATCAAAAGACAGGATCAAATCGGCTTCTATTTGCCCGTTTATGGTCAGTTCACCGTGGTTGTACACGCCCGCTACTAAGGTTTGAGCCACCTTCACATTGCCCCTGAAGTAGCAATCCCCACCGCTCACAAAGATGTTCTTTGCCTCAATATCGCCCTGCACGATGATCAGTGGGCCATAATCGGTTTCTTCCTGAATGATGTACTCCTCAGCATGCAGGTTTTTTAGGAAAATAGCGCCGTAGTAAGGTTCGGCCATAAAGGTGGTATCCATTTCCAAACTGGAAGTAGATACCTCATTTTCAAACACGTAAACCAATTCATCCGCGTATTTTTCCAGAATGTAATCAGGAAAATGTCCCAGATCATACCGATCTATGGCTGCTTTAAAAGACATGGAAATGCCTTCGTTCAGTAAGGTAGTATTGATGTTTTGGTGTTTCATGATGGTGGTTTTACAGATGTTATAGTGTTTCCACCTACCCTTCCGTTCCATTTACCCGAATGTATTGCCCATCTTTGATCAGCTGAGTCGTATTTTTGACCCAAAATACGGAGGCTTGCAACTGCTTTCCACAAAACTCTTCCGTATTTTGGGTTAAAAAAGTGACAAACTATTGCCCTATCCATGCTTTTTGGCAAAAACGCCCCAGCTCTCCTACTGCTTCTACTAAATAGATGTTTTTCGGAAGGTTTACTTCTAGCGTACTGCTGGTTTCAGTTTTAAACGCCTTTATTTTCCGGCCAAGCAAATCATAAATGTTAACCTGTACTTTTTCCACACCTTCAGCAGAGGTGATAGTGAGTTGGTTTCCAAAGTTCTTCAAGGAATAAGTGCTCTGGTTAGTTGGCTCCTTGGTACTCGTTATGACAACATTTAAGCTTAGTGAATGTAGCTCTGCGCCTACAGCCGAATTCATCCTGCTGATGAAATACAATTTATTGTCTTGAACCCCCAACGGAACAATGGAATTGATCGGGGAGCCCCCGGTAAACTTATAGAGTTTAGTAGCAGTACGGGTAGCAGGTCTACCTTGCCAAATTTCTGGAGAAAAGTTATTCGAGGTACCAACTGCCCAAAATACATACCCACCAATGCTGATTATTTCAGAAGTAAAGGATTCCTGTGGGCTCGCCATTGGTTTGGTACCAGCCTTTGTTCCATCGGTAATTGAAAATGCTTGGGAAAAGGACGCTTCTGATTCCCGGAAAAACAAATATTTTCCAGACTTAATGTGGGGGATTGGTTCTCGCTGAACCAAGAAAGAGGGAGTAGAACCGCTCAAAATTTGTGTGCCCTCAGGTGTACCATCTGTGCTGAAATATCCGGTTGCCCTTTCCAGGCCGACCAGCAAAGTGTCATTAAAAACCATGGTTCTGCCGATATTCGCATTGACTTTATTATTGATGGGCAATTTTATTAAGGTGTCGTTCTGAGCCTGAAAGACGTATAAGCCCGAAAAGTTGGCGTCAAAGGAAGAATTGGCACCAAAAGCAAGACCTGCCTTCACTTGAGTCAGACCGTAAAAGTCGAAAAAAAAGGAACTTGATTTGATTTCACCCAGCAATACCGCTTTGTCGTCGGCTTTCCAAAGTTTCAGGGTTTGGTTGTCTTTGGTCAAAAAAGCGATACCGTTGTTGTAGGGACATACGATGCGCCCCGTGTATTCCCGGTTAGGGGCTAGTCCAACGTTTGAGGCTCCAGGCACTTCGCTTGTACCTTGGGTTGTACCATCTGATCTGTATAACTTTTGATCCACGGAAAAATACAAGAAGCCTGACTTAGCCAGGGTTAGCCCGGTTGGGTGTACATTAGAGGTGGAGGGAGAAACATCCGCAACCATTCGGGTGCCTTCAGTGGTACCATCTGTCACCCATAAAGCTGCCCCATTACCGGAATCAAAGGCTGTAAAATACAATTTGCCATTCAAGGCAGTAAATCCGATTGGAGAAGAACCATTTTGGCCGGGGTTGATGTCTTTAAGCAGCGATATTTTCCCTGCTTTTAAAATATACAACTCCAAACCGCTGGTGCCATCATTCGCAGGAAAAACAATATTATTCCCAACATAGGCTCCCCTATAATTCGATGGGTCAAAAGCATCAGTAGCACCAGGGTTAAGATCTGCTACCAGGACAGGAGTTTGAGCCAAAGTAAATTGTACACGCAATAAAAGCGCAAAGAGAAGGGTAGGAAAAGTTTTCATAATTATTCTAAGAGTTTGGTTTCAGTTAGTCGAGTTTGTTATGCAAAGCTACAACAATTTAAATTCATAGTACGGTGTAGTTGAATTAAAAAATTAAGCTTACGTCTTGTTTTAATCCATCCTTTTTGGTCGTCCCTCACACTACCCTCATCCTCTCCACATCCAAATCAATCTGATTGTGGGTTAAAAATATTTAAATTTTTATCTCATAACACAGCTCCACCGTACCATTTTGATACGCAGTTACATCTTTCAGGTGCAGAGCTTGCTCCTGTCCGAATTCCTCAAAAAATGGTTTCCCTTCGCCTAAAAAGATGGGCAAAATGGTCTGCCGTATTTCATTTGCTAATTTTAACTGAAGGAATGTTTTGACCAGCAAAGCCCCACCCACTACCCAAACGTTTCGATAATGTGGCTTTAGCCGTTCCTCCACGAGTTTGTTCAAATCGCCCGAATACAGCTCAATATTCGGTCTTTCAATGGGAAGGTTCCGGGTGGATACCACAATGGTCGGGGTATCACCATAAGCCCAGCCGTAATTTTTGGAAAGCTCAAGCGCGAGTTCATAGGTACGTGCGCCCATCACGTAGCAATCGATGGTTTTGAGGAATGCTTCGGGGTCTTGCCCAGTAACGCCCTTCTCGTAGTGATCCGTTGTTTCAAACCACTCAATGCTGTTGTCGGGTTTGGCAATCTTGCCATCGAGACTGGAAACCATGTGGATGGTAATGGTAAAGGCCTGTGTGGTCATTATTCGTTCAGGTAATTTGTAGGTGTTTAAAAAGCAGTAATGCCATAGCTAAGAAACAAAAATTATGGCAATAAGAGCTACAATGTTTTTGTTCATGCGCGTATAAGTGGTTGAAAGTTCTACCACTTTTAGCCGCTCCTATTCCCATCAATTAGGACCAGCGCTCAACGATACCCTTTCGAATAAGCAGTGCGATTGGTGCTGCTTAAACCGCCCAATACCCCCTCGCGGTAGGTTTCTACAATTAACCTCGGCTCCCAGGGTGGGTTTCCAGCCGCTTCCAGCCATAGGGTTTGGGTCATTTTGCATTCTCGCCACAGCCCAGTTCTAGGGTCTTGATAGGGCAAGAGAGTGGTAATCACCAGGCGGTTCTCCTGCCATTTTGTAGTTGAGACAAGGGGTTTCATACTTCGGCCTACGTTGATGCTGTTTTCGCTTGGCGCACCATTCAGCCCATAGCGGTACGTGACCAAAGGCTGTAGTTCTCTGGGGGCAAACAGCACCCGTTCTATCTCCAGAAAATCCGAACGCTGCAAAATGGCTATTTTTTCACCCCAGCCACTACCCAGGGAGGCTACCTTGGCTCCATCGGTACGATTGATGACCGAAACCGTGCTCAATTCAGCGGTTGACCAGCTGCCGGTGAAGTCAGGATTGGGCAATGCTGCTGAACGATTTCCGAGAGCGGCTCTATCGGTCCGGTTATAGGTCGATGTGCGTTTACCAGACCCTGGTGGCGGCGGAAAGTAAGGATCAGCCGCATTGGCCTGGGCCGAAACCCTGGGAAATTGCACCAGTGAAAGTTCGTATTCTTTTACAATGGAATCCATGATCCCAATGACCCAGGGGTAGTGGTCTTTTACGTCTATTTCTTCTTGTGGATCAACCCGGAGGTCAAATAAACGGACCAGATTGTCGGGGTCAGCATCGGGCATTTCGGTCCTGAAATTGTACCAAAATTTCCAGTCGCGCCATTTTACCGCCATTACACTGCCGCTACGGCTCATAAAAATGGCGCTTTCTCGATTGGACTGTTTTTGATGGCCTTCAAAAAAGGGCAACTGATTGACTCCATCTATTTTGCGATCACTCGGAGCATAAGGCACACCCGCTGCTGCTGCAATGGTGGGAAACAAATCAACCTCATGCACTACCTCATTGGAAACCTGGCCGCTTTTGATGCGCCCGGGCCAACGAATCACACAAGGGGTGCGAACCCCACCTTCCATGGCCGAATTGTAAAAGCCACGCCAGGGCCCCGAGGAGCCGCGCCAGGGTCGCCGCATTTCAGCGCCATTGTCGGAGCACCAAATGACCAAGGTGTTTTTTTCAATGCCCAATTTTTCCAATTCTTTCAAAATCAAGCCTACGTTGTAATCAACATCCGCCATTGCATCCCCCATATCGCCTGCCCCCGTCGTGCCTGTTTTATCCGGGTGTGGCAAAGCTGGAAAATGGAGTTGAGTCATGGGGTAATACAAAAAGAAAGGCTGCTTTTTTGCTGCACTTTTCCGGATAAAGGTGACACTTTTTTCGGCCGCTTCACGGTCAATGGTACGCCTGGTTTCCAGATCAAAAGTTTTGACTTTTCTGGAATCCTGGCCCGCTACACCTTCCCAGATGTAGGGAATTTCCTGGTCTTTGGGAAAACCTTTCATTGACGTAAATTGGGCGAAATGGCTCGTCCCAGGAATCCCGTACCATTCATCAAAACCTTGATCCGTAGGCTCGCGTTTTCCCCACCAGTTTTCGGCACCAAGGTCCCATTTACCGAACAGCGCAGTGGCATACCCAGCTGTTTTGAGCTGCTCCGCCAGGGTGGTTTCCCACAAAGTGGTACCAGCGTAATAATCATCCCCCGCACGGGCAGCATACCTCCCGGTCAGGATGGCAATGCGTGAGGGTGTGCAAGAATACTCAACATTGAAATTGGTCAGGCGGATACCTTCATTCCCGATTTTATCGATATTGGGGGTAGGAACTCCGCGAACTCCGCCATAGACATTCACCTCTCCTACCCCAAGGTTATCCGGAAAGATCAATACAACATTGGGTTTGTTTTGGGAAAAAACAGGAGGCAAAATGGTAAGCAGGATAAGGACTATCCCCAAATACTTGAACTTGTGGGCGTACATATTGAAGGTGTTGGTTGTAGTAAAGGTATCAATTTATTCCTGAAGCCAAATAAATGTACCCTTGTTTAAAATCATCACCTTAGTGCATAAAGGTAGGCTTCTATTTGTTCCTCTGAATCTTCTAAGTTTACCACTGTTTTGATCCTTTGATAGGCATTTCCTTCAAAGGTGTCCAACTCTTCCCAATATGCTTCCAGATTTTCGGAACAAAACACATATCCAGCTATTTTTTCTTTCGGTTCATCCAACCTTATCCCCGGAAAGCCCATTTGAGCACCCCAACCCTCTTCAAACAACTGCCCCCAGACATACCCTCTCTTCCAGCTTCCGCCTATTTTTTTTATCATGTACTCGTTTGGCCTCCCTGGCCCTAAACTCCCGTATACGAATAAGTTATCCATTTTTTTAGACTTAGAGGCTATTTGAGTTTCAAGATCGACTCATCGCTTAAATTCAACGGGTATTTTTAATACACCGCACAGAAATCGCCCGGCTTTTTTCCATGTCAGGTTGTAAAAAAAGTACCTTTTTGCCATTTGCAAAATTGAGGAATCCAGCATTATTCTCATCAAATGCAGTAGAGGTCCAATAAAAACCATGCGCTTCAATGCGGGAATAAGTCCCATCAATGTTTTTATTGCCGCCCAGCGTAGCACCAAAAGTTGGCTTTTTGGTTCGCAACAATTTTTCAAAAGCGGTTTTACCATCACTGATGGATTCCTCAAATACGCCACCAAAGTGTTTCAATAGGTTTTTCCATTCTGCGCTTGAGGGCAAATGCCAGCCTTCGCCCAAGCTGCTGCACCCTTGTTGAGCCGCCTCCCAAGTATAAAGCCGGCCATGTTTTTGGCAATGCAGGATCGAATCATTGTAGCAATAAGAACCAGGGATTTCGAGGCTCAAATTCGACAAAGTCCACAATTGTTTATCCGGCATTTTTTTGACGGATTGTGCGGTGGTTTTAAGCGGTATAATCAAACATAAAAGGGCAATCAAAAGCAGGGCGGTATTTTTTACCAAAGCCTTCATTTTATCTATCGGATTGGTCTTCTTCGCTCCTTTACTGAACCGATTGATAAACGTACAATGTTGGCAAAAATCTTCAACCAATACCCCGTTCAAAAACCCATCGCGCATCTTGGTAAAGCGCTCGCTATTGAGAATATCACCCAATGCCTGTTCTTTGACATTACCCAGATTGATCACCGCATTTTTGTCCAAACAACAAGGAACCACTGAACCATCCGCATGGATGCCGATGTGATTGACTGCGCCATGACAGCGCCCTTGGGTACCCTGGTGAGGCAATAAAAAAGAGGGCCATTCAAACCGGGAATCAAAATGCAAGTAAAGCCGGTTCCAGATCTTTTTGGATTTGATCAAACCTAGTTCGAGGTTTCGGTTGATCTCTATGTTGAAGTAGGCTTCGATTTTTGTGTAGATGTCCTCATTGTCTGCATCGTTGCTTTCCTGATTCCACAATCTGAGGTTGGTGTACAATTCAGGTTTTACCTCATTAGCGGCTTGAACAAATTCAAAGATGGGCAAAAGATAAGGCTCAATGTCCCGTGTCGGAAAATTGTCTTTGAACGCCTGCAGGGAGAAGTTGACTTGCCGGATGCACTTGGAGTTGATGAGCTGATCCTTGTACTTCTTGATCAAAATGCCATTGGTGGTCAGGTCGATTTGGGTATTGTACTGTTCACAAATCTCCAGAATTTGTAAAAACTTAGGGTGGGCCAGGGGCTCCCCCATCAGGTGCAAACAGACAATTTCAGTCAAGGGCGCTACTTGTTTCAGAATGGCCTCAAATTCAGCAGGATCCATTAGCTTTTTGTCCTTCTCGACCACCGGGCAAAAAGAGCACTGCACATTGCAGATGTTGGAGATTTCGAGGTAGATTCTTTTGAACATGCGCCTATGTAATCTGAATTTCGTCCAACGGGCCAGTAAGGAACCCGTTCCTAATATGGGTGCAAGGTCTCAAAAGTTTTTGTCATTGTGCATCCAATTTTTTGTTGACTCATCGTAAAAAATTACTGCACCACCATCACAGTGTGGTCGCAAAAGTTTCGATTTAGGAATGGAAATAAAGTAAACACTTGACCTACTCTTTTTTGATTTTACTGCGTTACTCCTCAGTTGCGTGGGCTTTCTATGCGCCTTCGTCGTGCCTTGCCAAATCAAAAAAATAGCTAAGTCAACTTGTTTACTTTATTTCATTCCCATTCCTGAGTTTTTACAAAACGCCTTAATTGACAACTACAACCTTATACATGATCGTATTTGCCCCTGATGAAACCTCAACAAGAATCATTCCGTTTGCTTTTAATTTTGCAACATCAATATTGGACTGAACACCAGAACCACGTGTATTGGATAGGAGTTGCCCTTGAGCGCTAAAGATTCGAATCGTGACATTTTCAGGGTGATCTATGTGCAGGATATGGTTTGTAACAGGATTCGGATACACCTTTACCACATTACTAAATGAAGGCTCTTTTCCCACTGCAAGTGGATTTTCAACCATGACAAAAGGTTTTATCGCTGACGATGTTTCGCTACTCACTAGGTTCAAACTATATTTCTTTGCAACGATAGCGCATAATACCATACGACCACTTGCCGATTGGGTGAAACTTGGTGTTTCACTCGCACCGGCACCCAACTTATTGCCACCAGTGCCATCTCCCCAAGCGGTATTTGATTCAAACTGTTTCGTAAAGCCGTTATTAAAGGTAAGCGTTGTATTGTTTTCGGTAGCACCGCATAAAACAACCATGTCTCCGCTGCCGGCTGTAAGTGCACTTGTTGAAACCGTGGTGCCGGTCAATGCATTGTTTGCAGTGGCGAATGTTGCGACTTGGTCAACGTTACCTAGCAAAACACTGTAAATGGCGTTACCGACGGAAGGCGTCGCACTCCAGTTGACAGCAATTGTTCCGGATATGGCTGCATTCACCCCTGTCTCTTTGAGTGTGAATATGGCTGCATAGGTGCGGTTACCGCCAACAAAATATAATCGCTCCGTCTGCTTGGTCATTGACTGACCTCCATACGTTACACTGGTAGCCGAAAAACTTGTTGTGCTCTCACCCATGACCATAACCACCATAAGCCGGTTGTTGCCGCTCACCTTATTGTTTGTTGTCCCCGAAACCCAGCCTGTGAGCGCGGTGACATTCGGGACAACGATCGATTTAAAAGTCGCGTTGATGGTTTGATTGGCCGTTACATTGTTGAATGTGTAAGCGGTGATGGCACCCTGGCTTGCACCATTCACGGTTACCACATCCACCTGAAAACCGCTGGCTGGTGCAATGGTAAAGCCCTGACTTGCGCCGCTGTTGACCAATACGTTGCCACTCGGGCTGATCGTACCGTTTGCGCCAGCACTCGCCATAATCGTGTAAGTAATTGGCTTAAAGGTCGCATTGATGCTTTGATTGGCCGTTACATTGTTGAATGTGTAGGCGGTGATCGCACCCTGGCTTGCACCATTCACGGTTACCACATCCACCTGAAAACCGCTGGCTGGCGCAATGGCAAAGCCCTGACTTGCGCCGCTATTGACCAACACGTTGCCACTTGGGCTGATCGTGCCATTGGCTCCTGCGCTCGCTGTTATCGTATATTGCGGTAGGATTTTAAAGGTCGCGTTGATGGTTTGATCGGCCGTTACATTGTTGAACGTGTAAGCGGTGATCTCACCTTGGTTCACGCCGTTCACCGTTACTGAATCCACCTGATATCCGCTGTCTGGTGTAATCGTAAAACTCTGGCTTTCGCCGATATAGACCAATATGTTGCCGCTTGGGCTGATTGTACCGTTTGCACTGGCACTCGCAGTAATGGTGTATTGCGGAATTGCCTTGAAGGTCGCGATGAT
>JAIYAV010000197.1 GCA_027488855.1 Saprospiraceae bacterium | reverse complement strand
TGAAAAGTGAAAAGTGAAAAGTGAAAAGTGAAAAGTGAAAAGTGAAAAGTGAAAAAAATACACTTTCACTTTAATTCCAAACTTTAAGCTAAAGAAAATCAATTCAAACAGTTGAAAAACAACTGGTTTAGCAATTTTTCACTTTTCACTTTTCACTTTTCACTCCTTAGTTCTTCTCCGGACGCAAGCCCCGAACAACTTTTCCAGCCTGCCACATTTCGCTGTCGCGAAGGTCGGCAAGCTCTACTTCCAGTTTTTCGCGGTAGTCCGTCTTGCTATTGGAGTCGATAGAAAGCTGGGCTTCTTCGCCAGCAGCTACACTATCGTACAATTCTTTGAAGACAGGTGCGGTAGCATCGCGGAATTTCTTCCACCAATCCAATGCACCACGCTGAGCAGTGGTAGAACAGTTGGCGTACATCCAATCCATGCCGTTTTCAGCCACCAATGGCATCAGCGATTGGGTCAATTCTTCAACCGTTTCGTTGAATGCTTCAGATGGGCTGTGGCCACGTTTGCGCAGTTCATCGTATTGTGCTGCGAAGATACCCTGAATGGCACCCATCAAGGTACCACGCTCACCAGTAAGGTCGGAGTATACTTCGTTTTGGAAGGTCGTTTCGAACAAATAACCAGAACCAATGCCGATACCCATTGCAACAACCCGATCCTTAGCACGGCCAGTAGCATCCTGGTGGATGGCATAGCTGGAGTTCAAACCACGGCCTTCCAGGAACAAACGGCGCAAGCTGGTACCAGAACCTTTAGGCGCAGCCAGGATTACATCGATGTCGTCGGAAGGAATGATGCCGGTACGCTCTTTGTAAGTGATCCCAAAACCATGAGAAAAGTACAGGGCTTTTCCAGGAGTCAGGTATTTTTTCAAAGTAGGCCAAATGGCGATCTGAGCAGCATCAGACAAAAGGTATTGAATGATGGTACCACGTTCAGCTGCTTCTTCGATGCTGAAAAGGGTTTCACCAGGTACAAAACCATCGGCAATTGCTTTGTCCCAGGTTTTGGAAGGGTAACGTTGACCTACAATCACGTTAAAACCATTGTCGCGCAGGTTCAGCGCCTGACCAGGACCTTGCACACCATAACCAATGATGGCAATGGTTTCGTCTTTTAATACTTCCAGAGCCTTTTCAAGCGGGAACTCTTCGCGGGTAACCACGTTTTCTTCTACGCCGCCAAAGTTGAGCTTTGCCATAAGATATTTGTGTTTGTAATGAATTTTCAAAAAAGGATGGGCGCAAAGATAGAATAAATGCACTCTTTAAAAAGTATGGAAAAAATTGGGGTTTTACAATTTCAAAAGCCTGAAAAATCAAGCCCCCTTGCGCATAGCATCAATGAACAAATCAAGTTTATACAAATCCAAGTAGCGCAAATCCACCAATTTGGGCTGCTGCAATTGATTTAAGATGAAGGGTCGGAGCAATTTTAGCCCCCACCCTACTCCATTGAGCAGTTTCCATTGGGCAATTTTGGCGTAGGTTTGGGTCAGGCGCGTTTCTACCCTTTTTCTTTGTTGCTGCAATTGAGCCAGATTGTGAACTGCCATTTTGGTTTTGGACAAAAAAACTGTCGCACTTTCCAATCCCAGATGCAACAGAGGGTTGTTCAAATGTAGGATTTCGATGTTCTTTAGGGCCAATTCCATCCCAAATAAAGTGTCTTCGTGCCCGTAGGTGCGCAAACTTTCGTCAAAGGTGATGCTCGCAAAGATGGATTTGGGGATCAAAAAATTGTTGGTCATGAAAGAATGGTAGGGATTTTTTTGCCGTTCCAAAAAATCTTGTTGTTCCCGCTGCCGACCATAATGCCAGTGCAGGAGGTATTGCGGGTCGGAAGGCGGCTTGGGCAGGTAAGTGCGGCCACCGTACAACAAGCGCTGAGGGTGCAAAACCTCCAGATAAGTTTGCAAATAATTCGGCATCACTACGCCTGAATCACAGTCCATGAACAACAAAAAATCGTATTTGGCCATTTTCACTAGGCGATTGCGGATGGCGGCGCGACCAATGTTTTGGTGCAATTCTTCGTAGCGAATATTGGTTTTTTGAATCAAATCCCGATTCAATACTTGGAATTCTTCAGAAGAAGCATCATCCAATAAACAAATTTCGTAAACAAAACCCTCGGTTTCAGCTTGCCGACGCAATTCTGTAACCAAATGAGTGACATTGTAATTGTAGATCGGGATGAGGATGGATAGCAAGTTTCAGCGTTTAGGATTGAAAAGTTGAAGTGTTCGGTTCCGCAAGTTTCAGAATTCTCTTTAAAAATTTGCGACCAAAGCAGAATAAATTTTATCACCCACTTCTATTCAATTTTTCAACCCCAAACGCTGAAACTTTCCCTTAACTTTGCGGAGTTGAAAAAAAACACCTTTCAATTAAAACTGAAACTTCAGAAAGTTTGTTACATTTGCATTGCGCAAACAAATTCAACACACGCTCATGTCATCCACTGCAACATTGGATACTTTACTCAAGGATCCCTCATTAGCCAAACCACTCCGCGACATTGCCGAAAAAGTGGTTCAACAACAACGCCTCAGCCCAGCTGAAGGAATTTTTCTGTTTGAAGAGGCCGATTTAGGCTACCTAGGAGTTTTGGCCAATTTTGTCCGCGAACAAAAACAAGGTGACAATACTTATTTTAACCGCAACTTCCACATCGAGCCTACCAACCTCTGCGTGTATACTTGCAAGTTTTGCTCCTATTCCCGACTGATCAAGCAGCGCCACGAGGGTTGGGAATACACCGCTGAGCAAATGTTGGACATCGTGTACAAATACGACAACGAGCCAGTTACGGAAGTACACATCGTAGGCGGCGTGTTGCCCCAATACGATTTGGCTTTTTATGTGGACTTGTTCAAACGCATCAAGGCGCATCGGCCCGAGTTGCACGTCAAGGCGCTAACCCCGGTCGAATACCACTACATCTTCAAAAAGGCCAAAGTCAGTTATGAAGAAGGTATGAAGATGATTGCCGATTCGGGGGTTGATTCACTGCCTGGTGGCGGTGCCGAAATTTTCCACCCAGAAATTCGCGAGCAGATTGCCGCCGACAAGTGTACGGGTGAGCAATGGCTGCGGATGCACGAAATCTGGCACGAGCTGGGTCGCAAGTCCAATGCCACCATGCTCTATGGCCACATTGAAAATTACAGTCATCGCATCCACCACCTGGATGAATTGCGCAAACTGCAAGATAAAACTGGCGGCTTCCAAACCTTCATCCCGCTCAAGTTCCGCAATCAGGACAACGAAATGTCCCATATCCCGGAAGTTAGTACCATTGAAGATTTGCGGAATTATGCAGTAAGCCGTATTTACCTCGACAATTTTGGCCACATCAAAGCTTACTGGCCGATGATCAGCCGGAACGTGGCACAAATGGCCCTCTCCTTTGGGGTAGACGACATCGATGGTACCATTGATGATACCACCAAAATTTATTCGATGGCTGGTTCCGAAGAACAAACCCCGGCGATGAGTACCCAGGAATTGGTGAAACTCATTCGTAGTGTGGGCCGTCGCCCAATCGAACGGGATACCCTTTACAACGTGATTCAGGACTACAGCGATGTTGTTTTTGAAGAAGACAAACAATTCCGTGGCTACCTGGATTTGCCGGTGGTCAACAACTAAAACGCCCTAATGAAAAGCATCTATATCATCCGACACGGCGAAACAGACCTCAACCGCAATGGCATTGTACAAGGCAGCGGTGTAGATACCCATTTGAACGAATTGGGCCAGCAGCAGGCCCAGGCATTTCATCAACGTTATGCCGATCTGCCTTTTGAGGTGGTACTTACTTCGGCTTTGCGTCGCACCCACCAAACGGTAAAGGGTTTCATTGAATCCGGCATCCCTTGGGAGCAATGGGCAGAAATCAATGAGATCAGCTGGGGTGTACACGAGGGGCAACAAAGCACCCCACAAATGCACGAAGAATACACAACCTTGGTCAGGCACTGGAAAGCGGAAAATTACGACGCCAGAATTGATGGCGGAGAAAGCGCCCAGGAATTGGCCAAGCGGATGCAGCATTTTGTGGAACACCTCAAGAACCGCCCTGAAAAGCAGATTTTGGTATGTAGCCACGGTCGAGCCATGCGTTGCCTGATGTGTGTCCTCAAGGGCAAACCACTGTACCAGATGGATCACTTCAAACATGCCAATACTGGCTTGTACAAGTTGAGCTACGATGGCGAAAGTTTTCATTTTGAACTGGAAAATGACCTAAGCCACCTGGAAAACATTCCAAGTCTTTAGGTCTTATTATCATAAACATGAAGGATAAAATTCGGGTTACCGCAGTGAGTTATTTGAATACCAAGCCATTGCTTTATGGTTTATTCAAAAGTCCGGTGGCGGCGGAATTGGACTTGAAGCTGGACATTCCTTCCGTTTGTGCAGAAAAACTGCGGAGTGGGCAAGCTGATTTGGGCTTGGTTCCCGTAGCTATTCTGCCCGAATTGACTCAGGCTTACATTGTTTCTGATTATTGCATTGGGGCCGAGGGTGAGGTCAAAACGGTGTGCATCTATGCCGAAAAGCCCTTGGAAGAGCTCAAGACCATTTATCTGGATTACCATTCGCGTACTTCGGTGGAGTTGGCGCGGATTTTGGTGCGCGAATATTGGAAGGTGGATGCCGAATTGCTGCCAGCTAAACCCGGTTTTGAAAACAAAATCCAAGGCGACACGGGTGCATTGCTAATTGGCGACCGCACGATGGGCCTTGATTTGAAGTACCCTTACGTGTATGACCTGGGTGAAGCCTGGCTGCAACACACGGGCTTGCCTTTTGTATTTGCGGCCTGGGTCAGCACCAAGCCACTCGATCCAGCCTTTATCCAACGATTCAATGCGGCCTTAAAAACTGGGTTGGACTACATTCCCGAGCTGATTTACCTACTTCCTACTCAGCCCGATTTTGACCTGAATACTTATTTTACCAAATACATCAGCTATCCCTTAACTAAAGGCAAAAGGGCAGCATTGCGTTTGTTTTTGGATAAAATCAATCCAGAAGCGCAAAACCACATTCAGTTTTTTCAGGAAGAAGTGCCATTGGTAGCAGCTGCACACTAACGATTGTCGCCACCCCACCGTTTCCGCAGCTTTTCCAAAACCAAAAATGGCTTAGATTCGTTGTTATCGCGGACGTTGGCGATTATTCGTCATTCGTCATTCGAATAATTCGTCATTCTAACCATTACCAATGAAGAACAAACTTTTTGCCCTGAGTTTGGGTTTCTTATTCTTTGCGAGCGCTTGTCAAAATCAGGCCCGCATCAACGCACAAACCAAAGACATGAAAACAGATCAAATTGCCACCACTGATAAAGAATCCATCACCCTAGCTGGAGGTTGCTTTTGGTGTGTAGAGGCAATTTACCAGGATGTGGAAGGAGTGTATGCCACTGTATCGGGTTATTCTGGCGGCTCCGACATTGATGCCAATTACAAGGCGGTTTGCTCCGGAATGACCGGCCACGCCGAGGTCGTACAGGTGACTTTTAACCCCAAAATCATCGCATTGGAAGACATCCTGCGCATTTTTTGGAGTACCCACGATCCTACGACCCTCAATCGCCAAGGCGCAGATGTAGGCACTCAGTACCGTTCGGCCATTTTTTATCTGGATGATCGCCAAAAAACGATCGCGGAAAAGTCAATTAAGGAGGTTGCTTCTACTTTGTGGGACGACCCGATTGTGACTACGCTGGAGCCACTGGTCGATTTTTATCCTGCCGAGGATTACCATCAGGATTATTACAGCTTGGTGGGGAATCGGAATTCCTATTGCACTTTTGTGATTACGCCAAAGGTGACGAAGTTTCGCAAGGAGTTTGCGGATAAGTTGAAGAAGAAGAATTAGTGGGTCACTGAGCGGTATTTTTCAAGACAAAGAAAAAAGAGGACACAAAGTTGGACGTTGACGACGCTTCACTTTGTGTCCTTTGTACTTAAAAATAAGGCTTACTTCGTAGCGTCCACTACCACCCAAAGTTCGCTCGACTTGATGCTCATGGTTTCTCGAATGGCTTTCGAAGTAGCTGCGTAATCTTTGGTCGGATAGACCTTCTTAAAAGCCACTTCAATGTAGTTGCTCGTTTCCGCCTTGAGCATGTCTTCCAGGGAATTGGTGCCAATGACGCGGTAATAATTGCCAACTTCAGGACTGTAAGGGTACAGGTGTTTGCCAAAAGTCCAACTGGCAATGCTGCCTATTTTGGCGGCGGCTTCAAAAACGGGCTTCATCATTTTTTCATGCTGTTCCAGCTCCGTGCCTTTGCCTGGAACGGATTGGAGGTGCGTGATTTTCATGAAATTGGCGCCGGGAGTGACACTTTCCGTCATCAGATAAAGGCTGGTAGAAACCAGGTTTCGGGTTTTTCCAGTGTTGTCGGCAACGGTCAGGTCTGCTGCACTCATGCCTTTGGTGATGTAGTCCCAGGTCATTTTGCCTGCCTCTTCCAGTTCTTTGCCACTCTTGAAGCGGGTAACGGTCATGTAGTCGTACTCGGCGTTGGTGCCGCTGGGATAGATGCTGCGGTACAAAGTCCAGCCCAGGATTTTGCCTTCGTCCTTGCGGCGTTGGTGAACGGCTTTCCATACTTGTTCCACTTTCAGGTAGTCGTCCCACATGCCGGGCGCAACTTTCATGTATTCGCGCTGGATGTAGACGGGGTCAGTAGCAACTGGGGTTTGGGCTTTTACCTGGGCCGAAATAAGACCGAACAGCGCGATCAAAGCCAGCGCTTTGATCGGTAGAAAAAAGGATTTGGTGTTTCTCATGGTAACGAATTTATTGATTTTGTTAATGATAGGACAAAGATGCACACAAAGGGAAAGGGGTACATCCACATGTTGATGTGGATACGTAAACGTATTACCATTAAATCGACCTTTTTAAAACCTCCGGAATATGTTTCGAAATAAGTCATTCAAAAATTTAAAAACTGAATTGCCATTATCTGGTTGGGGCTTGGGAGGAGGTGTTGATCCTTCTTTCCAGGACACGTTGCCCGGCCAAACCATATTGTTCACTGTTTTCCCAACTGCAATTTGGGTATCCTCTATCCACTTAAGTTGGTCACTGTTAAGAGGGGTATTATTGTCTCCAAAAACTAAGCAACCACCTGTTTCAACATCCTTTTTGTCACCTGTTGTCCTGATCCAAATAAAGCGGTCTTTTTGGCCAAAGAACATTTGAGTCCAATCATCCAAAGTAGGCAAAAAACCTCCATACGCACCAGCCGAAGTAGGCACGTAACGACAATTGCCAAGAGTAATAGTACCCAATGTGCTATTGGCCCCAATACCAAAATTAAAATCTCCTGCTCCAGGTTTATTGTCAGTGTCTCCTACATCTTGAGTATATCCAATGCCTTTTTCTTCGTCTTTCAGAATGGTCAGTACGATTGGATGGCTTGGATCAGCCTCAACCAACACTTTTAGATTGGAATCTGCATAAGGGAATCCATAAGAGTTGGAGGTTTCATGGATTATTCTGGCATATTGATTCCCTCCTTCTTTAAAAGGCTCCAGAAAAGAAAAATTGTTGCTGTAGTTTTTCCCAAATGGTGCAAAATACCCTTCGTTCATTCCTATAATCAAATTTCTGAATACGGAATTAGTGATGTCTTGTTCCCGTTTCCAGTCTTGATCCTTGGCAAAAAATGGAGTTCTGGAGTCATTTTTATCCGTTCGATTTTGGGGTAAAATTCGTGCTGAAGTCTCACTTTTTGTTTTGTATTTCAAATTGCCACCGTCACCTTTATAAAGGACTGAGGTGGTGAAATTTTCCTTCGTGATGCTTAATTCATCTCCTTCCTTACTTGTCAACTTAATGATATCAGCATCTTCAGATGTTGCATTAAGAAAAGACCCCGTAAATTCCTTAGCAAGCCCACCGCCATTTTCCGCCTTTGGAGGATCTGAATAAATAGTCAACCCCGCCTTAAAGGTGGTTAAACGAGAAAGGTATGAATCAAAACTGGCATAACTTTCAGGCATGATGTTTGGTCCTACTATCTTGTTGTGCTGAGGTGTTCCTGATGGCCAGGAAATAAATGCAGGTGCATTTTCACTATTGAGTGCCTCTTTTCTCAAGCGATTGATGATGCCATTCTTGGAGGTATTGTACCCTAAAGACCAGTGTTTGCCATCTGGGGATACCCCAGATAATGTAAGTGGAAGCCCTAAAAGATCCACATTCGTAAGGTTTATCCAAACTGTATCCCGGTTGGGGTTTTTGTCATTTGAAAACTCAATCCAACAATAATCGATCTGTTCTTGAGGATCCAGATTTGAGTGAAGAGGGCCAGACCCCACATAAAGCCGAGCTCCATCAACTTTACCGCCAGCTTGATCTTGTATCGAAATTATTTTTACGGGAATGAATCCTGTTTCATCAACTGGTGTTGATTCGTTTTGCACAATCCCGGTGGTGCTTAAAGTTTTATTGTTTGCGGTTAGCAACAATTGAATATCGTCAGCCTTATCCCGGCGGTTGACGATGACGAAGGTGAGTGGGTTTGACATGGTGGTGTTTTTAAGTCCGCCTTACACCAAAAAAATGCAAGGCGGAACTAGATGAGTTATTGACCTATCCACAAGTTGTAAGGCACATCACCAGAAATCCATAGGCCATTGTCCCAACATGCCATTTCAATACTTATGGCCTTGGTCCCTTCATTAAAATGGACAAAGAGGTTTGAGCCAGAGGTTGTAAATGTGCATGGGTAACTGCTACCATTAAGGTTGATACTCCCTGCTCCATCACCCGTAACAACTAGTGAAAGATCAAACGAGCCTTGATGGCCAAGAACATTGTAAGAGCCATGTACTTTGAATTCATTGGTGTCAACGTTTTCAAATTCAGCGCTACCAATTGTGGTGTAGCCAATAATTTTAGCCTGGAGTCTGTAGTTTACATCTGCAGTTAATCCACATGCAAAGCTTTTTAAATCAGGAGAAAATGCCATGATTGATTGTTTTAGATGAAAAAATCGTTGTTTAATTTCTAATACAAAGATCAGGTAATCCATAGCTTGAAATATCCACATGTTGATGTGGTCTTGAAAATGAATTGTTATATTCACATGGCAAAATTGTTACATGATTTTAGCGATAGGAATTTCACTAGGTTAACTTTATTTTGTGCCCAGAATCAATAAGGAACGGAAATGGAAGAGATCGTCAAAGAAATTGCTGGATTACTGGATATACAGGAGGTGGTGTTTTTACACAAAGAAACCCATGAAATTCTGGCTTATCCGATTGCGGATGGACCTACGGATGAAGAGTTCGACTACATTGAGCAGGAGGTCATGGAGGTAATCAATGCCGATCCAGACAGCTACATCCGTTTTGATCCGCCTAATTCTGATGAGTCTTTTGAAATGATGGAGTTGTTTGTAGAGACTTTAAAAAATGAGCAGTTAAAAGCCCGGTTATTGGATGCGTTAGCCTCACGGAAGCCTTTCCGCAACTTTCGGAATGCCATTCAGATCGAAGAAATAGAAGATGACTGGTACGCCTATAAGGACGCTTATTTGCAGATGCTTGTCAGTGACAGGTTATAAATTTTAGGCTATTTTTATTCCTGCTGCACCCTCCAACCCCAATTCCGCAATGCTTTGCTCCCGCATTTCCACCTTACGGATTTTGCCAGTAACCGTCATGGGGAAATCATCCGTGAAACGCACATACTGAGGGATTTTGTAGTGCGCAATCTGCCCCTTGCAATATTCCTGAACCTCTTCAAGCGTCAGGGTCTCACCCTCTTTCACCCGAACCCAAGCCATAACTGCTTCCACGTATTTGGCATCCGGTACGCCAATCACCTGCACGTCGCTGATTTTGGGGTGCGTGTACAAAAACTCTTCGATCTCGCGGGGGTAGATGTTTTCTCCACCTCGAATGATCATGTCTTTGATGCGGCCTACAATTTTGACGTAACCTTCTTCGTCCATCGTCGCTAAATCACCAGTGTGCATCCAGCGGGCTTTGTCGATGGCATTTTTGGTGGAGATTTCATTGTTCCAGTAGCCCAGCATCACGCTATAGCCTCGGGTACAGAGCTCGCCAGGAGTCCCGCGTGGAACAGTGCGCCCGGTTTCAGGGTCAATGATTTTGACTTCCAGGTGCGGGTGAATTTGTCCAACGGTGCTGACCTGTTTTTCCAGGGGCGTTCCTACCCGCGTTTGGGTGCTGACCGGGCTGGTTTCGGTCATGCCATAGGCGATTTCCATTTCGGCTACGTGCATCAGGCTTTGCACTTTTTTCATCACTTCAATCGGGCAAGGTGAGCCCGCCATAATACCTGTCCGTAAGCTAGTCAGGTCGTATTGGGCAAAATCAGGCAGGTCCAATTCAGCAATAAACATGGTGGGGACCCCAAAAATCCCGGTAGCCTTCTCTTTTTCCACCGCTGCCAAAGTACTGGCCGGATCAAAACCCTCACTCGGATAAATCATGGCAGCACCGTGCGTCACGCAGCCCAAATTCCCCATCACCATGCCAAAGCAGTGGTAAAGTGGCACGGGAATGACCAGTCGATCCTTTTCGGTAAAATTCATCAACTCCGCCACGAAATAGCCATTGTTCAAAATGTTGTGGTGGCTGAGTGTGGCTCCTTTGGGGAAGCCCGTAGTGCCGGAAGTGTATTGTATATTGATGGGTTCGTCAAAAGCCAGGCTACCTTGGCGTTGGCTCAATGCTTCGTCTGAGCTTTTTTCTGCTTCCTGCAAAAAATCGTCCCAGCGCCACATGCCTGGTTTTTCGTCATCGGCCATGCGAATGACGGTGTGCAAATGAGGGACTTTTTCTGCTTTCAATTCTCCTTTGGGGCAACGCAGCAACTCCGGGGCTAGCGCAAAAAGCAGCTCGGTAAAGTTGGAAGCTTTGAACTGATCAGCGATCACAATCGTGCTGCATTCCGACTGATTCAGCGCGTATTCCAATTCGTGTAAGCGGTAGCTGGGGTTGATGTTGACCAAAATGGCTCCAATTTTGGCCGTCGCAAATTGGGTGACTGTCCACTCATAGCGATTGGGAGACCAGATGCCCACCCGATCGCCTTTTTGCACACCTAGGGCTAAAATTGCCTTGGCGCAGTCGTCTACTATGGCTTTGAACTGCTGGTAAGTGAACCGAATGCTCTGATGTTGCACGATTAGTGCGTCGTTTTCCGGAAAACGAGCCGCAATATCGTCGAGCATGTCGCCAATGGTGATGCCGAGCAAGGGTTTGGTACTGGTACCGCTGAGGTAGCTGAGTGGAGTGGACATGAGGACAAATTTAGACTATCTAAGGTGCTTCCTTAGTGCCTTTGGTGTCTAAGGTGATGAAAGAAAAAATGCTTCACCACCTTAGACACCAGAGACACTCAAGAAACACCTTAGTCAAGGTACGCTTTATTCAAAAAACGGAATGCCCTGAGCAGCATATTTTTTCAAACCTTCTTCATTGATGCTCACGCCAATACCTGGCTTGTCCGACACTTTGATAAAGCCTTTGTCTACAAATTCCGGACCATCAAAATTGACAATTTCTTTCCACATTGGCTCTTTGTGGTAATAAATCTGCCATTCCAAAATCATAAAATTGGGTACGGAGGCGCACACGTGGGCAGAAGCCATTGCACCCAGGTAGGAAGCAACCATGTGCGGCGCAAAAGGCACATAGTACAAATTAGCCAGGTTCGCAATGCGTTGACCTTCACCAAGTCCACCTGCTTTTTGTAGATCCGGCATGACGATGTCTACTGCGCCTTTTTCCAACAAGGGTCGGAAGCCATAAGCCAAATAATGGTTCTCCCCGGCACAAATTGGGGTGCTGGTCGATTTGGTGATTTCGGCGTATGTATCCACGTTTTCAGCAGGAATGGGCTCCTCCAACCACATCAGGTTCAATGGTTCCAATACCTTAGCCGCACGCTGGCCAGTAGGGAAATCGTAACGGCCATGCATGTCGGCACAAATGTCGATATTTGGCCCCACTGCTTGCCGGGCAGCAGCCATTTGGTCATACATTCTTTGGATTTCAGCGGGGCCAGCGGTCCAGTTGTAGCGGTCGTACTTGTTGGGGTCGTTGGCTTGATCGAGGTCAAATTTTACCGCAGTAAATCCCATCGCAACGGCCTCTTTTGCAGCGGTGGCAAAGTCCTCTGGCTTTGGCAACTGATTCTGATACAGCGCGGTATCCATGTAAACCCGCACCTTATCGCGAAATTTACCCCCCAATAGCTGATAGACTGGAACGTTCAGCGCTTTCCCAGCCAAGTCCCATAGGGCAGTTTCAATTGCCGATAAAACTGCTATATACATGCCTGCCTGAGCGCCTCCAAATACACCACCTTTCCGAATCTGATCGAATATCCGGTGGACGTTCAGTGGGCTCTGATCCTTCAACATCACCCCAAAGCGTTTGGCCAGATGATAGGCACCTGATACCGCATCTACACCCTCGCCATATCCAACGATATCCTGATTGGTGGTTATTTTGATGAACATTCTGCCTCCACCTCTCAGATAAGCGACTTGAACATCTTTGATTTTTAAATCAGAAGGAGCAGACAACTTAGGGTTGACGTCCACCGCATTGGTATACCCTTTGCCAAAAGTTTGGGTTAGCCCCGTAAATCCCATGGCACCTACCAAGGCACTTTTGCTCAAAAACGCACGTCTTGAAGCTGTTTTTTTCATGTTTATAGTTTATTGATTGATGATGAACTTGAATTTACCAGGTTCTGGTTTTGAGCAGTTCCTCCACTCGCTCGGGTGATACCGGAAGTTTCATTTTGTTGTCTTTCAACCATTGAGAAAAATCTTTCTCAATTTCATCTGACCAACGGGTATCGATTTGTCCGGCGGTGTATTTTTTCTCCCGCAATCTTTGGTGGCCAAACATGTCTCTGAGCCGAACGATTTCTGAAGATTCAACCACTTGCTGAGCCAGATGTGCCGGTATAAAAATCACTCCTCCATCTCTGGCCAACACTACGTCGCCAGGTATTACGGTGGCTGCGCCAATTCGAGTGGGGGTATTGATGCCAATCAAAGTGGTGTTTAGCCGAGGTACCCGATCATTAGGATTGAGGCTGCCAAAGTGATGTGAGGGATGATACGTTTTGAAATAGACGGTAAAG
>JAIYAV010000049.1 GCA_027488855.1 Saprospiraceae bacterium | reverse complement strand
CAAAAACTATGGCGAACACCACGCCCTCAACAATTTGAACCTCAACATAGCTCCCGGCGAGATCTTCTGCCTCCTGGGACAAAACGGCGCAGGAAAAACTACTACCATCAATTGTTTCCTTGGATTCACAGCGCCCAGTGCGGGTAAGGCGGAGATCAATGGCATCGATGTGGCGGAAAACCCACAAGGCAGCAAACGACACCTGGCCTACTTGCCCGAAGTAGTGATGTTGTATCCCAAACTCAGCGGCCTGGAAAACCTCGACTACTTCAGCCGCTTGGCCGGGTTCCGCTACTCCAAACCCCAATTGCAGGAATTTTTGCTTAAAGCAGGTTAGTTCACGGCTTTGGACTATCCACCCGATTGCAGTCTTTTGACATGGGAACGGAGCAAATTTTAGCCAAAATTCTGTACTTTAATTTGGGTGTCGAAGTAGGTCAGGTGCTGGCATTAATTCCCATTATTTTTATCATTACGCTTTCCCGAAAGCACAAACAGTTTCCTGCATTTTACAAAGCCGTGAATTGGTACTTGGTATTAGCAGGGATAGGTTTGTTTGTATATCAATTGTATCACTACTTTATTGGGCATGGGTAATGTAAAAAAGCCATCTTGATGATCAGGAAGACGATTAGTTCAACCGAGTAAACACCTTAGTAGAAAACCTGCTTACTGCAAACAAAACAAATGTTCCATTCAATTAAGATAAAAACCTACCTTTGTCCCGATAGTTCTTTGCTTACTTCTTCATCAAACGAAATTGGTTTTACCTTACAGGGAAATTAAAAGGGAATCGTGTGTAAATCACGAGCTGTCGCGCAACTGTAAGTAACATCACAAGTTTTTGCCCAAGTAGTCCACTGCCATAAGGTGGGAAGGACGGCGAAAATGTTACAAGCCAGGAGACCTGCCTTTTCGTATCGACGATGCTTTCGCGGTTTAAAGCATGATTCGGCCTGATGTAATTGCACCTGCCTTTGGATACGTATGCCCAAGGGAGAAGTCTATTTTGCTTGGATTACATCTTTTCGTTCTCACCTTTACCGCTCCGCGTTGTGAAGTACTCAAGACCATTTTTCGCCTTTTAATTTTTGAAAAATGAAATCTCACAACCTGGGTTACCCGCGGATTGGTGCCCATCGAGAGCTCAAAAAGGCCTGCGAACAGTACTGGGCGGGCAAAATTGACGAAAATGCCCTGCGCCAAACCGGGCAACAATTGCGCCATCTACACTGGGCAACGCAGCAACGATTAGGAATAGACCTGATCCCCTGCAACGATTTTTCCTACTACGATCAGGTACTCGATACCTCCTTGATGCTGGGTGCAATCCCCGCTCGCTTTAAACCTTTGCAACAAAAAGAACTGAAACAAATTGACCTGTATTTTGCTATGGCCAGAGGCTACCAGCGCGAAGGAACCGATCTGAAAGCCATGGAGATGACTAAATGGTTCGATACCAACTACCATTACATTGTACCCGAATTTTATGCTGAGCAAAAATTTGAACTGTTTTCCACCAAAATCATCGACGAAACTCAAGAGGCGCTAGCTCAAGGCATTCCCGCCAAACCCATACTGCTTGGCCCCGTATCTTATCTCTTATTGGGAAAAGAAAAAGGGGCTGGATTTGATAAAATTGAGCTGTTGGCGGACTTGGCTGCCGTGTATGTGGAGGTGCTGAAAAAGCTGCAAAGCAGCGGAGTGGAGTGGGTACAAATAGACGAACCTTGTTTGGTACAAAACCTGAGTCCAGCCTACCAAGATGCCATTTCTTGGACTTATCACAAAATTCAGCAAGAGCTAAATGGAGGGTTAAAAATTCTTTTGGCCACTTATTTTGAAGGCCTTGGCGCTAATCTTTCTTTGGCCCTTGACCTACCTATTCAAGCCTTGCACCTCGATTTGCAACGTGCTCCTGAACAATTGGAGACAGTACTTCATGGTTTGCCCACTCACCTGGAACTTTCTCTAGGGTTGGTTGACGGTCGAAACATTTGGAAAAATGACCTCAGTACTTCTTTGATTCCTATTGAAAAAGTGTTACAAAAAATGGCTGCTGATCGGGTGTGGATTGCGCCTTCCTGCTCTTTGTTGCATGTGCCCAATGATTTGAACCTGGAGAAAGACGAAAAAATACTTTCTACAGAAATCAAACAATGGCTGGCGTTTGCCCAGCAGAAACTGGAGGAAATTGTTTTACTAAAAAAATTAGCCGCAGGTGATCAAAGTGCTGCGGTACAAATTGCATTAGCCGAAAATCAACAGGCCATCCAAAACCGGAAAACTTCTGCACTGATTCACCATAATGCGGTTAAAGAGCGAGTCAAGAAGATCTCCACCAACGATAAAAACCGCCAACATCCATTCTTACAACGCAAACCCAAGCAACAGCAGGCACTGCAATTGCCGCTCTTCCCCACCACCACCATTGGCTCTTTTCCCCAAACCAATGAAGTGAGAATATGGCGGGCAAAATTCAAAAAAGGCGAGTTGAACGCTGCTGAATACCAGCATTTATTGGAGGAAGAAACGCGTAGAACCATTGCTTGGCAAGAAAGCATTGGCCTGGACGTGCTGGTGCATGGTGAGTTTGAACGCAATGACATGGTGGAATACTTCGGCGAACAATTGGCGGGTTTTGCATTTACCCAACACGCTTGGGTGCAAAGTTATGGCAGCCGTTGTGTAAAACCGCCAATTATTTACGGCGATGTGTACCGCTTAAATGACATGACGGTGAGTTGGTCAGTTTTTGCTCAATCCCTTACTGAAAAACTGGTCAAGGGTATGCTCACTGGGCCAGTCACTATTTTGCAGTGGTCTTTTGTACGCGATGACCAGCCTCGTGCTGATACTTGTACCCAAATTGCCTTGGCTATTCGTGATGAAGTGGTGGCGTTGGAAAAGGCTGGGATCAAGGTCATTCAGATTGACGAGCCGGCCATTCGGGAAGGTTTGCCCTTGCGCCAGGCCAATTGGGAAGCGTATTTGCAGTGGGCGGTGGATGCATTCCGCATTGCTACTTCCGTGGTACAGGATGAAACGCAAATCCACACTCACATGTGCTACTCGGAGTTCAACGACATTTTGCCTGCCATTGCCGCCATGGATGCCGACGTGATTACCATTGAATGTTCGCGCTCACAAATGGAATTGCTGGACGCTTTCCAGGAATTTAATTACCCCAACGAGATTGGTCCAGGGGTGTATGACATCCATTCGGCACGGATTCCTTCTACGGATGAAATGGTGGAATTGCTGGAAAAAGCTGAAGCCGTTTTGGCTACCGATCAAATCTGGGTCAACCCTGATTGCGGCCTCAAAACCCGCCATTGGGACGAAACGGAAAAGGCTTTGGAGAAAATGGTGCAAGCTGCGCAAAGCATGCGAGATAAAGTGACAAGTAATCTAGTCTGATGATTGAAGATTGGATTTTTAGAGGGTATTGGTCAGACACCAATACCCTTTTTTCGCTTAGGAGCCACAGCTCACACAACCATCTTCCATATTGCAAGACGCACCTTCGTCCATGATTGGAGTGGGCACTGCTACCAGTATTTCTTGCACTTTAGCCGCTTTCTCCACAGTAAACTGCACGGCCTGTGCCGCTGCCTTGGTACGCAAATAATAAATTCCGGTTTTTAATCCTTTTTTCCAGCCATAAAAATGCATGGAAGTCAGTTTGGAAATGCTTGGACTTTCTACAAACAAGTTCAGCGATTGCGATTGGCAAATGAAAGCACCCCGATCCGCCGCCATGTCGATGAGGTTGCGTTGTTTCATTTCCCATACCGTTTTGTACAAGTCCTTCAATTCGGCAGGAATTGCTGCAATGTTTTGAATGGAGCCGTTGGCCGCAATGATCTGGTTTTTCAAGTCATCGTTCCACAACTTCAAGGCAATCAGGTCTTGCAACAGGTGTTTGTTGACCACCACAAATTCTCCACTCAGTACCCGTCGGGTGTAGATGTTGCTGGTATAAGGCTCGAAACATTCGTTGTAGCCAAAAATTTGCGAAGTAGATGCCGTAGGCATTGGAGCGAGCAAAAGCGAATTGCGCACGCCATGTTTCTTCACTTCTTCCCGCAACGCATCCCAATCCCAGCGAGCAGTAGGACTCACGCCCCAGAGGTCGAATTGGAACATGCCGCGAGAAAGGGGAGAGCCTGTATAGCTGCTGTACGTACCCTGGGTTTTGGCCAAATCTTTACTCGCAGTCATAGCCGCGAAGTAAATGGTTTCAAAAATTTCCCGATTCAACGCTTTGGCGGCTTCACTTTCAAAAGGCAAACGCAATTGCAGAAAAACATCGGCTAGACCTTGTACCCCAATGCCGATTGGACGGTGCCGCAGATTGGAGTTACGCGCTTCTTCTACGGGGTAATAATTGCCATCGATGATTTTGTTCAGGTTTTTGGTCACCTGATAAGCTACTTCGTAGAGGCGCTGGTGGTCAAAAGTTTTTTGCACTGCAAAACGGGGTAAGGCGAGTGAAGCCAAATTGCACACCGCTACTTCATCTGGCGCAGTGTATTCGATGATTTCGGTACAAAGGTTACTGCTTTTGATTGTGCCCAGGTTTTGCTGGTTGCTTTTGCCATTAGCTGCGTCTTTGTACAATAAATAAGGTGTGCCAGTTTCAATTTGGGCTTCCAGAATGGTAAACCAAAGCTGTTGCGCTTTGATGGTTTTGCGGGCACGACCTTCGGATTCATATTGATGGTAGAGCTCTTCGAATTCCGCTCCCCAATATTCGCTCAAGCCCGGCGCTTCATTGGGGCAAAACAGGCTCCATTCGCCATCCGCTTCTACGCGCTGCATAAACAGGTCGGGAATCCAGAGGGCGTAAAATAAATCTCGCGCCCGCATTTCTTCCTTGCCGTGGTTTTTTCGAAGGTCTAAAAACTCAAACACATCGGCGTGCCAAGGCTCCAGGTAAACCGCAAATGCTCCCTTTCTTTTGCCACCACCTTGATCTACATAACGGGCTGTATCATTAAAAACCCGCAACATCGGAATAATGCCATTGCTGGTGCCATTGGTGCCGCCGATGTAGCTGCCCGTAGCCCGAACGTTGTGGATGGCCAAGCCAATGCCTCCTGCACTTTGTGAAATTTTGGCAGTTTGTTTCAGGGTATCGTAAATGCCGTCGATGCTGTCTTCCTTCATAGTTAAAAGAAAACAACTGCTCATTTGGGGTTTGGGTGTGCCCGCGTTGAAAAGGGTAGGAGTGGCGTGCGTACACCACTTTTCGCTCATCATGTGGTAGGTGAGAATGGCCGATTCAATGTCTGCTTTGTGGATGCCTACGGCTACCCGCATGTACAAGTGCTGAGGCCGCTCCACAATGGCTCCGTCGATGCGCAACAAATAGGAACGCTCCAGGGTTTTGAAGCCGAAGTAGTCGAAATTGTAATCGCGGTCGTAAATGATGGTGCTGTCCAAGAGGTCGGCGTGTTGTTCGATGATGGCCATCACATCATCGGCGATCAAGGGCATGAGTTTGCCTGTATTTTTATCGGTGTAGCGGTGGAGTTTGCGCATGGTATTCGAAAAACTTTTTTCGGTGTTTTTGTGTAAGTTGCTTACCGCAATGCGGGAGGCGAGTAGGGCGTAATCGGGGTGGAGCGTGGTTAAGGAAGCTGCTGTTTCTGCCGCCAAATTATCCAATTCGGTGGTAGGTACTCCGTCGTAAATACCTTCGATGGTCTTTTTGGCTACGTCGATAAGGTTGACCATTGGATCGAGGCCGTAGCTCAATTTAGTGATGCGGGCCGTGATTTTATCAAACTTGACGGTTTCTTTTTTACCGTTTCTTTTTATAACGTACATGGTTAAGTGGTTTTAGAAGCAACTTGACCATGTATGTCGGAAGCGAAAAGAAGGCCATTTTTAGCTGAATGAGGCACGAAAGCGGAATTTAGCAGCGCTAAATAAGCATTTTCGGAACGTAGTTCAGCGAAAAATGGACCCTTTTCGGCCCGCGATATACAGTCAAATAGCTTCCAGGGTTGGTTTAAAAATCTTCGTCTAAAGAGAATTCCTGGCTGGTTTTACTGGAAGTCATCACGCCAGCTTTTTGGTAATCGCCGACGCGTTTTTCGAAGAAATTGGTTTTGCCTTCCAGCGAAATCATTTCCATAAAATCAAAAGGATTGCTGGCATTGTAAATCTTGGCGTAGCCCAATTCCTGCAACCAGCGATCGGCTACAAACTCAATGTACTGCTGCATCAGTCGGGCATTCATCCCGATTAAGTCTACAGGCAGGGCATTGGTAACAAAATCTTTTTCGATGCTCACCGCATCGGCGATGATGGTATGTACTTGTTCTTCGGAGAGTTTGTTTTCCAACATGCTGTACAATAGGCAAGCAAATTCGCAGTGCAAGCCCTCGTCCCGACTGATCAATTCATTGCTGAAAGTCAAGCCTGGCATCAAACCCCGTTTTTTCAACCAAAAAATGGAGCAAAAACTGCCACTGAAAAAGATGCCTTCCACAGCCGCAAAAGCCACCAGCCTTTCGGCAAAGCTGCCTTGTTCAATCCAACGTAAAGCCCATTCCGCTTTTTTGCCTACGGCAGGTATGGTATCGATGGCGTGGAATAACTTGTGCTTTTCGGCAGGGTCTTTGATATAGGTATCGATCAGCAATGCGTAGGTTTCGCTGTGGATGTTTTCCATCATGATTTGAAAACCATAAAAGCAGCGGGCTTCGGGTAGTTGCACTTCGCTCATGAAGTTGACCGCCAGATTTTCGTTGACGATGCCGTCGCTGGCCGCGAAAAAGGCCAGCACGTGCGAGATGAAATGGCGTTCTCCATTATTCAAATTCTCCCAGTCCTTGAGGTCAGCGCTGAGGTCAATTTCTTCGGCAGTCCAAAAACTGGCTTCGTGCTGTTTGTACTTTTCCCAGATTTTGGGGTAATTAATGGGCAGGATCACAAAGCGGTCTTTGTTTTCTTGCAGGAGTAGTTCTTGTGTTGATTCCATAGGTGGAAAGCATAAATTATGCTCCACAATGCTCCAGGCAAAATAAGACTCAAAAAAAATGGGAAGGAAATAGGAAGTGGGTACATCTTCCTTAAACATCTTTCCAGATCTGAGCTTTTAATCGCGAAAGCATCGTCCGTACGGAAAAGGCAGGTCTCCTGACTTGTAACATTTTCGTCGTCCTTCCCACCTTTCGGCAGTGGACATTTATTGACTAAAATTATAGTGTTACTTACAGTTGCGCGACAGTTCGTGATTTGCACACGATTCCCTTTTCATCTACAATGAAGTAAAACCTTTTCCGGCTGATGAAGCAAAAATGAGAAAGATCATTTATCGAGGGCAAGGTTAAGGTATTTGAAGCAATTAACATGAGGCTTGCTCTGGCTTTTTATCCACAGCATAAATAGCAAAATGTGGATATTGATCCTCAAGTTAAATTATTTTTGAAACACTGTTGCAAAAATAAAAATCTTTCTATATTTGCAATGATGTTGCAAAAATAAAAAAAACATGATTGTAGCCCACAACCTTAGCAAAAACTATGGCGAACACCACGCCCTCAACAATTT
>JAIYAV010000347.1 GCA_027488855.1 Saprospiraceae bacterium | reverse complement strand
CTGGCGTAATGATCCAGCACTGCTTCCAGGGTTTTCAAACGCCCATCGTGCATGTAAGGCGCAGTGTATTTCAAGTTGCGCAAAGTGGGTACCCGAAATAGTCCATTGTCGTTGCGATTGCCCGTTACAATACCCCTGCCCTTGTCCGGATAATCGTCCAGTGATAACGCTGCAACCAGCCCATTGTTTTCAAAGTTCAAGGTGCTGAACAGTGGATCAACGTGGCAATGGTTGCACTCAGAAGTAGGCACTGCCGGGGAAGCATCAAAAAAAATGGTCCAGCCGCGCTTTTCCTGTGCGGTAAATTGAGCCTCTTCCCGCATCACCCGGTCGAATTTGGTGTCCGCACTGATCAGGGTGCGCTCGTACTGAGCCAGGGCTTTGCCGACTAGCGTACTATCGATCTCCTTGCGGGTTTTGATCCCAAAAGCCTGGCGGAACAAAGCCGGATATTCGGCATGAGCCTGTAATTTTTGTAACAACACTGGCCAGGCATTCCGCATCTCCAGCGTGTCGCGCACCGGGTGCAACGATTGTTCTTCCAGCGTGGCTACCCGTCCATCCCAAAACAGCCCTTTGGCGTAAAACCCCACATTGAGCAAAGACATGGCGCTGCGTTTGCCAATCCGGCCATCAACGCCAGTACTGAATGCTTGGCCATCGGTGAAGGCCAATTCCGGCTGGTGGCAAGAACTACAAGCGATGCTGCTGTCTTTGGATAAAATTGGGTCAAAAAACAACTTGCGACCCAGTGCGACCCCGGCTTTGGTCAAGGGATTGTCGGGCGGAATGCGCATAGGTGAAAAGCTGGGCGGATGTGCAGCTTCTAAATATTCAGGCTGATAGGGGAGTTGTTGAAGATCCGATTGGGGCTGGCAGGAGGTGAGGAGGAGGATTGTGCCGAGCAACGCGAGCCCCGCTAGGGGCGTGATGTGGGTAGAAAACGACCGCCCCGAGGTTTTACCGAGTCCCGTAGGGACGTGATGTGGGTATTTTGAGTGGTGAAATACCCGCATCACGTCCCTGACGGGATTTTGGAAACCACGAGAACCACCATTTTCTACCCACATTTCACCCCTAGTGGGGCTTAAAACCTTCCCCATCGCCATCCGTTTCAACCTACTCCTGATGCACCTTTATCGCCTCCCGTAAATTGTCCGCAATAAACTTGGCAATGGCCTTGTCCACGGTATGATCCTGAGTCACCTTGCGGAAATCCAGGTAATTCGCACTGGATTGCGCCAACACGCGGTGCAGGTCAACATCCAGGGCCAGATTACTGCTGCCTTTGTCGGTGATGACAATGTCCTTTAAAAACACTTTTTTGCGGAAAAACTCATTCTCGCCGATGTGGAAGGTGATTTTGGTGGCAAACTTCCCGCTGTTGTCCAGATCGGCATTGCCTTCAATTTTGGTGAACACGTAGCCCTTGGCCCAGGACCAATAATTGTCGTCCAGCGGGTGGGGTGGGGTATAGCTGCTCGGGCCTACCGCATTCAGGTCGGCGGAAACGCCCAAGCCGAGTTTGATGCCTTTATAGGTGCCCGGTGGAATATTTTTGATCGTAAAACTGATGCCTTTTTGCGCCGCATCATCGGTTTGGATGTTTTTGAAAGAAACCAACTCCACATCGATCAGTTGAATGCTGTCACCCTTGGGGTCATCGGTTTTCATCAAAGCCACATCCGAAATGTAGAACTGGAACAGTTGCAGGCGCAACTTCATGTTGTCTTCGTATGCATAATCGGCATTGAACATCTTGAGCTTGTTCTGGTCGAATAAACCCCGGAAATTGAGGGTCAATTCGCCGCCTGTGTCGCTTTTGTCGTCATCATTGTCGCAAGTCCAGAGGCTGAAGGCCAACAAGAGCGAAAGCAATAAATTGATTTTATTCATGGTATTAAAGGCTTTTTGAAATAGGTAGTCAAAAATAAGTTTTCTCAAAATAGTAAACCGCAAAATGGGGGATTTGGTCGGGAGTGGACAATGATTTTTATCAAACAATTTTTTGGATAAAAAGGGAAAGCCGTGTAAATTTACCCGAATTACCCGTCCCGTTGAAAGGATCACCGCAAAAATGAAGGAGCATCGCAATGAATTTTGAAAAAGCATTAGCACTATACCGCAACGATAAGACCTTACAGATTTTGCGTGCCGAGCATTTTCCGCTGCTGCTCAGTTTTTTCCACCTTGCCTTCAAAGCCCAGACCCGGATCGCTTATCCCCAATCCGATTTGAGCAGCCTTTTGGGCGATTACCTTTTTTTACTCGAACGCCAGGGCATCGCCGATTACTCCAAATCGCCACTCGACTACCTGCAAAAATGGGCTCAGCAAGGCTACCTCCGGCGGTATTACGAATCCGAGGATGAACCAGTATTTGAACTGTCGCCTGCCACCGAAAATGCCCTGAAATGGTTGGAAGATTTGAACAAGCAGCAGTTTGTGGGCACCCACAGCCGCCTCTTGCAGTTTTTTAACCTCCTACAACAAATCATTAGCAACCCCAAGACCAAAGAAGAGCGCATCCAGCAGCTCGAAGAGGAGCGAAGGCGCATTGACGCTGAACTTGCCCAGGTAAAAAAAGGCAACTACACTCCACCCACAGATACCCACCTCAAAGAAAACTATTTTTTGGCGGAAGAAACCGCTCGGCGCTTACTAGCCGATTTTCGCCAAGTGGAAGAAAATTTCCGGGAATTGGACAGCCAAACCCGGCAGATCATCATCAAGAGCGACCTGAACAAAGCCGATCTTTTGGACAATGTTTTCCAACAACAAGATTTTTTGTGGAATACCGACCAGGGCAAAAGTTTTAAAGCCTTCTGGGAGTTTCTGATGAGTGAGCGCATGCAAGACGAATTGGCGGAACTCTTGCACAAAATCAATGAAATTCCGGCGATTCAGCAGATCAAACGGGATCAAGTGGTGGATCGGATCAAAAGCAACCTCGTCGACGCTGGCGATAAAGTCAACCGAAGCAACGACGGCCTCATTGAGCAGTTGCGCAAATTTGTGGAGCAAAAAAACCTCAACGAGAGCAAACACATCATGCGCAGCATTGAGTCCATTGAAGCCTTGCTGATGGAACACCGCGATGATTGGGACATCCACAGGCCTTTGCTGGAAATTGATGCGGTATTTCGCCCCAATTTATTCATGGAACGCCCCTTGTTCAGTCCGCCCCTGCGGGTAGCTTTTGAAAAAATGCTGGTTGAGGCAGGAACAGCAGCTGCGGATACCCAGGCCTTGTTCGACCAGTTTTATGTGGACATCGAAGCATTGAGGCAACAGGTCAAAACCTTGCTGCGCACCCAATCTCAGGCATCTTTGTCCGAGTTGTTGAGCCATTTTCCACCCCGAAAAGGCGCGGCTGAGGTGCTGGGCTACGTGCAAATTGCCAGTACGGACGCCCGACATTACGTGAACAATGAAAAAACCGAAATCCTTAGTGTCCGTAATCGTGACGAAGACCTGGTGTATGAATTGGAGGCACCCCTGATTATTTTTAATCGCTAAATTATGATTCGAGAATACTCTTTAAGTCTGATTCACTTGCTCAAAGGAGTCCTGTATGCCCAACAAAAAGAGGTTTGGGAAAACTTGCTACAGTACGAGCCCGAAGTGAAAAAATACTTCGCAGCCATTGGCCTGGAGCTTTACGTAGACAAAAGTGAGGGCTATGCCTACCTGCAACAGCGAGAAATGGAAAGTGAGGACGAGGCTGTCGCTTTGCCCCGTTTGACCGAAAAGCGACAGCTCAATTTTTTTGTGTCCCTGCTCTGTCTGGTGCTACGCAAATACCTCCTGGAACAAGATGCCGAAGGTGGCTCGCTGCGCTCGATCATCAGTCAACAGGAATTGCTCAACCGCGCCAGGGTGTTTTTGCCCAGCGCTAGTGATGAAGCCAAACAACAAGACCGCATCAGTTCGGCCATCACGCGGGTATGCGAGATGGGCTTTTTGCGCCAATTGGAGGACAAAGGTGGGAAAAACTACGAAATACACCGCATCATCAAAGGCTTCATCAATGCTGAGGTGATCGATGATACCCTAAAAAAATTACAGGCTTTTGCTGCCGAAAAATAAACAAGCTCTAAGCCATGATCGAATCAAACACTGCTGAACACCACAACGCTGGCTTTCGTTTGCAATACCTGGAGGTACTCAACTGGGGCACTTTTGATAAGGTACGTTGGCAAATTCGACCCAATGGCTACAATGCCCTCTTGACTGGTGACATTGGGTCGGGAAAATCCACCCTGGTCGACGCCCTGACCTGCTTGCTGGTGCCCCACAACAAAATTGTGTTCAACAAAGCGGCTGGTGCCGAGGGCAAAGAGCGCAACCTGCTCAGCTACGTAAAAGGGGAATTCAAAAAAGAAAAAGAAGAGCTTACCAAAATTGCCAAAAAAGTTTACCTGCGCCCCAACGACAACACCTACACCGTGATCATTGGCAATTTTCACAATGAAGGATATCAGGAGGATGTGTGCCTGGCTCAGGTATTTTGGATCGGCAAGGATGGAAAGGTCGAAAAACTCTTGCTCATCAGCAACCAAGCGCTCAGCATCACCCAACATTTCAACCACCTGACCGACATCAATGAGCTGCGCAAAAAATTGCGCAATACCCCTGGCGTACAAATTTTTAATGACAATTTTAGCCAATACAGCGAGCAATTCCGGCGCTTGTTTGGCATGAACAGCGACAAAGCCATCGAGTTGTTTTACCAAACGGTATCTATGAAATCGGTGAGCAGCCTAACGGATTTTGTACGCGAACAAATGTTGGAACGCACCGATGTCAAAGACCAAATTGCCTCCCTACTCAAACGTTTTGACGACCTCAATAAGGCCCACGCCGCCGTGGTACACGCCCGCGAGCAACACCAAATTTTAAAGCCACTCACCGAAGCAAGTAAAGAATACGACCGGGTTAGCAAGGAGATTGAAAACCTGGAGCGGATGGTGGATGTCATTCCGGGCTGGTTCGCCCAGCAGAAGCAGCTTTTGTTGGATCAGGCCATTGCTGAAGCAACGCAAAACCTGCATATGGCCGAGCAAATGCAACAACGCATGGCTGAGGATAAAACGACCCTGGATGAAAAAAGGATTGGCATTCTGCAAGACATTGACCGGAACGGAGGGAAAAGGCTGGAACAAATCGGTGCAGAAATCATTCGCCAAGAGCGCGAAAAGGTACAGCGCAAAAAGGAATTTGATGCCTACGATCGTTTGCTGCGCTTGTGTGATTTAAAAACCGTGCAACAGGAAGCCGATTTTTTAAACAACATCAC
Organism: Saprospiraceae bacterium; assembly: GCA_027488855.1. Taxonomy (GTDB): domain Bacteria; phylum Bacteroidota; class Bacteroidia; order Chitinophagales; family Saprospiraceae; genus Haliscomenobacter. The sequence goes on along the minus strand of JAIYAV010000347.1, from coordinate 25,495 downwards.
CCTAGCCAAGAAACGCTTTGTCAATTGTACCCAAAAAGCGGAAGACTTGCGCCAACAACGCGACGCAGTGGTCAGCGAATTGCGCAGGGAGCAAGACGAACTCGCCGCAGAACAAAAGGAATTAAAATCCCTCCTGGCACGCAAAACCCAGATTCCGGCTTGGCTGGTTGGGTTTCGCAGCCAACTGTGCCAAGACTTACGCATCGATGAAACAGATTTGCCCTTCGTTGGGGAGTTGCTGAAAGTACATCCACAGGAAAGTGCCTGGGAAGGTGCCATTGAAAAACTATTGCGTGATGCGGGCATCAGTCTTTTGGTGTCCCAATCCCATTACCGCAGTGTGAGCAAGTACGTCAATGACAACACTTTGCGCAGCCCAGATGGCCGAGGCATCAAACTCAGTTACCTGGAAGTGGCCGATCAGGAAGTGTTTACTCGTGGACAAAAAGAACTGGAACTCGACAGCATTTGCCATAAAATCGACATCAAACCGGATACGCCCTTCCTGGAGTGGCTGGAGGCTTTTTTGCAACGCAGTTTTGGTGCTTACCTTTGCGTCAACGTGGCCGATTTGCAACGGGTACCTTTTGGCATTACCCAGCAAGGATTGATCAAAAGTGGCCGCATTCGCCATACCAAAGACGATCGCCGGAGCCTGGATGACCGCCGCAATTACGTGTTGGGTTGGAGCAACTTGGAAAAAATTCGGGTAGTCCAAGACTTAATCGCCGAGTTGGAACACCGCGTAGAGGTATACCACCTCAACATAGAGCGCCTGGAACAGGAAAGCTCCGAAAACGATGAATTGAAACAACAATTGGCCGTGTTGCTAAGCCTCGACGACTATGCCAAAATCAACTGGCAAGCAAACGTAGAAACCATTCATCAGTTGCAACAGGAACGCGAGGCTTTGCAAAAAAACAACAACCAGCTCGACCTGCTCTCCAAAATGAAGGCAGAGGTGGAGGCCGCTATCCAGGTCCTTACCGAGGCGCAAAACGCCAAAAACCAGGAAATAGGTGGGCTAAAAACAAACATTCAAAACTACCAGACACAGGCTCAAGCAGCCGAAGCAATCGTACGAGCTTTGGAACCCAAATTGGCGGAACACTTTTTTCCTTTGATTGCCACCCAATTTGGCGATAAAAAATTAAGTTTGAACAATCTCGATCAACGGGAGAAGGATTTTTCTCGCCAGTACCAGGGCGAAAATGGCGAATTGAAAAAACTGCGCAGCCGCCAAACCAGCCTCCGCTCGGCGATCGAAAGAAAAATGCGCGAAATCAAAGAGCACTCCAAAGCCGAATACAGCGAAATTGCAGAAAGCATTGAGGCCCGGGCAGAGTACGGACAAAAGTTTGTCAAACTATCCAGCGAAGACCTCAAACGCCACGAAGCCCGCTTCAAAGATGAACTCAACAAAAACACCATCAACAGTATCGCCGTATTCGACAACCAGTTGCGCAAACACGAAGAGGACATTGAGCAAAAAATCAAAACCATCAACCAACACCTGTACGAAATCGTTTACAATGCTGCCCAAGACACTTACATCACCATTCAGATGGACAAAACGCCCAACAAGGAGGTTCGTTTGTTTCGAGAGGAGTTGAAGGCCTGTTACGCCCATTCTTTCAGCCAGGAAAGCGATTTGTATTCAGAAGAAAAATACGAGCAGGTCAAAAAAATCCTCGACCGCTTCGCCAGTGCCGACAGCAGCGACAAAGAATGGACCAATACCGTGAGCGATGTACGCCAATGGTTTGAGTTCAATGCCAGCGAACGGTACCGCGCCGATCAGAGTGAGAAAGAGTTTTACGAGGGGTCGGGTGGCAAAAGTGGCGGCCAAAAAGAAAAACTAGCTTACACCATTCTGGCGAGCGCTCTGGCTTACCAATTTGGCCTACAATTTGGCGAAAGCAAAAGCCGCAGCTTCCGTTTTGTGGTGATCGACGAAGCCTTTGGGCGGGGCAGCGACGAGAGCACCCGGTACGGATTGGAGTTGTTCAAAAAACTGAATTTGCAATTGCTCATCGTCACCCCACTCCAAAAAATTCACATTATTGAGAGCCATGTAAATTCTTTCCATTTTGTGAGCAATCGAGAGGGCAACAACTCGCAGGTGAGCAATTTTAACAAAGCCGAATACGCGGTGGAAAAAGCTCGGTTTTTACAACAAACGGATTCAGTCTCATGATCAGCCCCAGCGAAATCAAACAATTGGCGCTGAAGTGGTGGACGCCATTTTTGCAAAGCCAAATCAGGGGCGAAGCTTTTTTCCCAAAACAAATCGAGCGCATAGGCAAAGTGCAACCCGGGCAGATTACCGCTCGCTTCGAAATCCTGCAACGAGAAATCGAAGACCTGTACCAACATTCCAAAAATGTCAAAGGCAAAGGGTATTGGATTCAAACCAACACCCAAAACTTTCGGCGTACAGGCAGCCATGAGTTGCCCACGGCCATCGCTTTTGAAAATATTGACGATTATGTGTATTGCATTGGCAAACAAAAAGATTGGGCGCTTTTTCAGCAGAATCACCATTTGCTGCGCCAAAGTTTACCACATGCACAGGACTGGCTGTTGAAACATACTGATTATTTGACCAACGCAGACATTCAATGGCAGGAAATCCTCACCGTGCTGCATTATTTTTTGACCACCCCTCGCCCCAATCTGTACCTGCGCCAACTGCCGATTGCGGTGCACACCAAATTTATTGAAGAGAACGCTACCCTGATCCAATCGCTCCTCGACTACCTGATTCCCGAGCACATTCGTTCGCCTGAGCAAAAAAAATTCAGCGAACGTTTTTATCTTCGCTACGATGAACCCTTGATTCGGGTGCGCATTTTAGATGAAGGCATCGCCCAATCTAGTCCTTTCAAAGATGTGAGTATTCCACTTTCGGTTTTTGAAGCTACCAACTGGGCTTCAAAGAATGTATTGATTGCTGAAAACAAAATGAATTTCCTCACGCTTCCAGCTTTGCCCAAAGCCATTGCCATTTGGAGCGGCGGAGGTTTTAACATCAGCTACCTAAAAAACACGCCCTGGCTTCAGCAACAAAACATTTTTTATTGGGGCGACATTGATGAGCATGGCTTTCTAATTCTGCACCAATTGCGCAGCTATTTCCCACATACCCAAAGTGTAATGATGGATTTGCTTACCTATCACACTTTCAAAGCGTTCGCGGTACTTGGTGCACGCAACAAGGCTGCTCAGCTTTCTAACTTGACCGTAGCGGAGGCGGAGCTGTATGCGCTACTACAAGCTTCTCCTGGGCGAAACCGCTTGGAACAGGAACGAATAGGGCAGGGATATGTGGAGCAGTATTTAGAGCGAGTGTTTTTGTGAAGAGGTTTTAACCAGTCAACATCAACTACCGCCCACACGCCTAAAAAAACTGATTGTATTTTAACACTTTAAACTCACAAAACATGCGTTTAGCCGAAAACGACAGACTTCAATACATGCGCATTCACCTTTCTTTGATGCATTATGTGGGCATCAAAGAAAAAATGCTCTCAAAAGAAATTACGATCGAAAAATTCTTGAATTATCCAATTGAGGAGAAATTCAAGGTGAGAGACCTCATTTATCAAAAAACAGAGTACATCAACAGTTTTACTCAAGAAAACCCTTATCAACTGTCGAAAGAAGATCTCTCGATTGCTGAACAATTTAAATATTTCAAAAAAGCAAGATTTTGGATTCCGAAGTATCTGAAAAACTACGCTGTTTTTCTTGATGACAAATTCGCATATGGTGTACTGGCTTTGGCTGATCCTTTTGAACGGGTCGTAGGTGATGATTTACCATTAATGGTTGAAGCGGTATTGCTGCCATTCAAAGATTGTATTGTTTACGATGGTTTTTTGCAACCTTATAACATTTCTTTCGGAGGTAACATTAGAGCTTCGATCAACGATGATTACAATGAAAAGAAAACAAAGTATGGCATAATTACCACTCTGCCAGTTGAGACAAATATAAAAGAGCAGAAGACCACAGATGAAGACATGCTCGCATTTTACATGAAAACTGCCTCATCGAGGGAGCAGAATTGGGGCAAAATTCAAGAAATAATCGATAAGAGCAGCGTTTTAGAGCAGTTCTATTATCAATTGTGTGGCAAAATCAGCTCAAGGAAATTGAAAAAAACCATAAAAGAGTTGGGGATAAGCAACTACTATTTTGCCGTTTATGATGATACCATTATCGCATCAGGAAAAACCAGAGCAGAACTCGAAAAACAATTGCACCAGATGCTACCGAAAGCGACCATTAACTCCTTGTTTATTTTCAAAATGTAAATGCTTGAAGGATTAAAATAATCGCCATCATCTAACTCCCTACCCGCCACTACGTGGGCGCTCGTCGGTCCCAAAATGCTCGCTGCGCGAGCGGGCTCGACGGTCGCGGGTTCCTAGATCCTGTATCTGGTTGAACAGGCGGAAAAAACTGGACGTGCGGTAGTCTCTAAAGCCTGCGACCGTCGAGCTGACGCGCAGCGTCGGTGAAAGATCGACGAGCGCCCACGTAGTGGCAGGTAAAATGTTAAAAATCACCTTCCAAATACATACTGGAACATCTCCCCAAAAATTCCGTTTTTTACATCCAAAACCTGCCCACCATGAAAACCTTCGCGCTCCTTGTCTTACTCGCCCTGTTCACCCCCCTCCAGGCCCAAGTCGACCTCCTCATAAGCCAAGTCAACATCGTCGATGTAGCCGCCGGAAAAATCCTGCCCAACCAAATCGTGACCATCAAGGGCAATCGCATCATTTATGCCGGGCCAGTCAAAGGTAAATTACCCCAAGCCGAACAAATCATCATTGCCAAAGACAAGTACCTCATGCCCGGCCTCTGGGACAACCACGTCCACTTTGGCGGCGATACCCTCATCGACGAAAATGAACAACTTTTGCCCCTCTTCCTGGCCATGGGCGTCACGGCGGTACGCGACTGTGCAGGCGACATCAGTTTGTCGGTGCTCCAGTGGCGCAAGGAAATTCAGGAAGGCAAACGGGTAGGGCCACGGATTTTTACCTCCGGGCCCAAACTGGAAGGCAAAAAATCCATCTGGCCGGGCGATCTGGAAATTGCGACCTCAGCCGAGTTGCAGCAAGCCCTAGACTCCTTGCAAAAACTCAAGGTGGATTTTGTCAAAATCACCGACAATACCCTGGAACCCCAATTGTTCCTGCAAAGCATCCGCGAAGCGCGCAAGCGGGGCTGGAAGGTCACCGGGCACATTCCGGTCGCGCTGACGATCCAGGAAGTAGCTGGAGCAGGTTTGTCTGCCATCGAGCACTTGGGCTACGTCATTCGGGCCGCCTCGCCGCAGGAGCAGGAAATCACCAAACAACGCGCAGCAGGTACTTTGAACGCCCGCCAGGCCAACGAACAATTCCTCGCCACCCTGGACACCTTCACCGCTCTGGCCAATTACCGCAAACTCGCCGCCAATGGCACCGCCGTTGTACCCACCATGATTGGCAGCTATGCTACGGCTTATCTGGATCAAAACGACCACAAAAACGATCATTACCTCAGCTATCTCGGGCCCGAATTCAAACGCACCTACCAGTGGCGCATCGATCGGGCCATGAAGGACGACTCGGCGGCCATCGACCTGCGGCACCGCATGTTTGAAACGGCTGCTTCCTTGTTGCCTTTGTTGCACCGCGCAGGCATGACCATCATTGCCGGAACCGACGCAGGTTACCTCAATTCGTTTGATTATCCCGGTTTGGGCATGCACCAGGAGTTGGAATTGATGGTGCGTTATGGCTTGAGTCCGCAGGAGGCCCTGAAGGCTTCGGTGATCAATGGCCCGGCGTTTTTGGGTGTGGGGAAAGATTATGGCGCAGTGAGCAAGGGTAAAATAGCCGACTTGTTGCTACTGGATGCGAATCCGCTGCAAAATATCCGGGCTACGCAGCAGATTGAGGGGGTAATTCACGCGGGGAATTGGTGGAGCAAGGCAACCATCCAGGAGGAATTGTCCAAACTTCAAAAATGGGTAGAAAACAAGGAGAAATAAAAGTACAATTTGCTTAGGCGCCCCTTAGGTGCCTTCAGTTTCTTAGGTGGTAAAAAACAAGCCTCGCGAAGCGGGGCAAAATTTCACCACCTAAGAAACCGAAGGCACTGAAGGGGCACCTAAGGAAGCGAATTAATATTTAGCAGGTTGCCCAGGCTTCGGCAACGACTTTTTGATGAACTCCCGGATATCCTCATTGCTGCTTTCCAAATCCTCCTTACGCAGGTACATCATGTGCCCGCTGCGGTAACCCTTCCAGCTCATACGCTCTTTCAGTTTGCCGCCAGGGTCCATTTGCCACATGTTGTATTTGGCGTTGAAGTAGTCGCAAGCGCCATCGTAGTAGCCCGATTGCACCATCAGGTGCAGGTAAGGGTTTTGGGCCATGGCCTGGCGCAGGTTTTCGCCCGTGCGGTCGTTGGTACGATCCCAGGGGTTGACGGGGCCAAACATGTTGTACTTCAGGTCGGTTTTGTATTTCAATTCTTCACGCAGGTAGATGTTGATCGGCGGCGTAAAGGAATGCAACCAGGAGGTGAGTTCCGCGCTGTAATCGGGCGCCAGGCCAATGTCCTGCCGATCAATACCCAAGTAACGCGAATCCAGGCGACCTACCGTATACCCCTTGTCGCGCAAGAGTTCCTTCCAAAAAAACTGCACCGTAATGTCCAGGTTGGCTTTGAGGATTACATCTTCTTTTAGACCGGAATATTTTGCAAATTTGGCCACCACCGCTTTTTTTCGGGCCTCGTCCAGCGAGTGCCCATGCGCGATGGCGGGCAGCAATTCATTCATGGTGAAGGCCTCCACCTCGGGCAATAGGGCAGTGAGGTCTTTTTGCTGCAAATCGGCGGATAAGGCTTTGTGGTACCAGGCGGTTGCGGCAAAGAAGGGTAAACGCAGGGCCTGATCCACTGCTCCGTCGCGCAGAATGCCTAGCTCGGTGGGCGACACCAGGATCACCCCATTCAAATACATCCATTGTGAATTTTGCAATTCCAGCGCCAGTCCCGATACCCGGGTGGTGCCGTAACTTTCGCCAATCAGGTACTTCGGCGAAGCCCAACGGTTGTAACGACTTACAAAGGTGTTGAGCCATTCCGCCAGGTACTTGATGTCGGCATTGACCCCAAAAAACTTTGCGGGGGGCACATCCTTGGCTACAATGCGCGAAAAGCCCGTATTTACCGGGTCAATGTGTACAATGTCGGCCACATCCAAGATGGAGTAGGGGTTGTCTTTGATGCCGTAGGGCATTGTGGGGTAACCCTCATCGTCGATTTGCAAGATGCGAGGTCCAGTATAAGCGATGTGCATCCACACCGAAGCTGAGCCAGGGCCACCGTTGAATGAAATCACCAGCGGGCGATTGGCGCGGTCTTTGACGTCGGTGCGCTCGTAGTAGGTGTAAAACAATCCCGCCAAAATTTTTCCTTCTTCATCCCACACCGGAATTGTACCTGCATGGGTGCGGTAAGGCACTTTTTGGCCTTTGATGGTCACCTCCCGGCTGGTTTCTACAAAATGATCCGGGTTGAGGGTGCGGCTAGGGGAGGTCATTTTGTCCTCCTTAGGCGCTGCGTTGGCTGGAGGTGGCGGCGGCGGCGGAGTGCTTGGATTGTTACCTGGTCTGTTTTGGGCGCTAACCAGATGGAGCATCAGCATACTTATGCCGACAATGAGCCATTGTTTTTTCATGGACACTTGTGTTGGTGTTGAAATTTTCATTCCTGTTCCTTAATGCGTTGAAATTATTGGAAAAAAACAAAATGGGGAAGTGTGAGGGAGGGAAATAGACGGAAGGAGGCAAAGAAGGAATGAATGACGAGTTTTTTGAATGACGAATGACAAAAACCTTAAAATGACGAATAACCCCACACTCATTTTTCACTTACCGCTGCGTATACCATTCCACTCCACCCGGATCAGGCACAATCAATTGCCGTTTGTGTTGGAACAACACCTCCAGCGCCAACTTGGCAGCTACTTCCGCCTCCGTTTTTTGCTGGGCCAGAATGCCTTCCGGTGAGTAGTAATTTTTTACAAACCCTGTATCAAATTTGCCGCTGATAAACGCCTCGTGCTGGCACACAAATCGCCCGAAGGGTAGGGTGGTGGCCACCCCTTCAATTTGGTACAAACTAATCGCCTCCAACATGCGCTGAATGGCCGCGTCCCGATTGACGCCCCACACCACTAGTTTGGCCAATAGCGGATCGTAATAAATAGGGACTTCCATTCCTTCCTCTATGCCATCATCTACCCGAATGTGTTCACCCTGTGGGCGGCGATAACGATGCAAAGTGCCTACACTGGGTAAGAAGTTATTGAGCGGGTCTTCGGCGCAAACCCGCAGTTCGATGGCGTGACCATGAATGCTCAAGTCTTCCTGGGTAAAAGCCAGCGCTTCGCCCCGGGCGACCCGAATTTGCTGCTCGACCAAGTCCAACCCGGTAATGAATTCCGTGACAGGGTGTTCTACCTGCAAACGGGTGTTCATTTCGAGGAAGTAGAAATTCAGCCCAGCATCGACCAAAAACTCTACTGTTCCCGCGCCCAAGTATTGGCAGGAGCGGGCTACATTCACGGCAGCTTCCCCCATGGCTTTGCGGATTTCCGGAGTCAATACTGCAGAAGGTGCCTCTTCTACCACCTTTTGGTGCCGCCGCTGCACACTACATTCCCGTTCAAACAAGTACACGACGTTGCCATGGGCATCTGCTAAAACCTGGATTTCGATGTGCCGGGGTTCGAGGACGTATTTTTCGATAAATACCGAGCCATCGCCAAATGCAGAAGTGGCTTCGCTGATGGCACGGGTCATTTGTTCGGCCAGTTCCGCTTCGTTTTCTACCACTCGCATGCCCTTTCCACCGCCCCCCGCCGAAGCTTTGATCAGGATGGGGTAACCCACTGTTTGGGCAATGGCTTTGGCTTCGTCCACGTCGCTGATGGAGTGATCCACTCCGGGTACCATCGGGATGTTGTAAGCTTTTACGGTTTCTTTGGCGGCCAGTTTACTACCCATTACCTCGATGGCGTGGGGAGTAGGCCCGATGAAGGTCATGCCTGCATCGGTCACTGCTTGGGCAAAGCTGGCATTTTCACTCAAAAAACCATAACCAGGATGGATGCCATCCACACCTAGTTTTTTAGCAATTTCAATGATTTTATCTCCCTTGAGGTAGGATTGATTGGAGGGGGCAGGCCCTAGCAGCACTGCTTCATCGGCAAAACGAACGTGAGGGGCATTGCGATCGACTTCAGAATATACGGCTACGGTTTTGATCCCCATCTTTTTGGCACTGCGCATCACCCGTAACGCGATTTCGCCACGGTTGGCGATGAGTATTTTTTTCATGTGTTGCTGCTTCATTTGATCGGGTGTAAACTAAGTAAATTCTCTTTTCTGGCCAAATGACACTTGTCATTACTGACCATGAGCGCAATTTTTAATAATTTTTAAAAAAAATTAAATAAGGTAAATTTTAGTAAAAAATTGATTTTCAGAAGGTTTAGCTCTGTTTTGAGTGATAGCAAAGCTTTCAAAGTGTAAAAAATACACAAACTTGCAATTTTCCTATTGACATTTAAAAATTCTTATTCTATTTTTGTGCTACAGTATTTTACAGTGTTCTATTGGGGGCTGTCCATTTGAGGGCAGCTTTTTCTTTTTTAGGCCATTTCCATTTGAACCAATTCATTGTTCTGTTCTTCTTTTCTCAGATTAACTTCAACATCTTCACCGCATTGTCTTTTAAAATCAGCGGCTTCACCTCCTCCTTAAATCCCGCTACCTCAAAATCTTTCAACCAACGCTCTGGCGTGATCAGTGGAAAATCGGTACCAAACAACATCTTGTTCTTTAGTTGGGTGTTCGCGTATTGGATCAGTTGAGCTGGAAAGTACTTCGGTGACCAACCTGACAGGTCAATGTACACATTGGGCTTGTGCAAGCACACCGATAAAGCCTCATCTTGCCAAGGCCAGGAAGGATGGGCAATGATGATGGGTGCATCCGGAAAGTCGATGGCTACGTCGTCGAGGTGGATGGGATTGGAGTATTCCAGGCGCAGTTTCCCACCTGCTCTTACTCCCGTGCCAAAGCCCGAGTGCCCGCTGTGGAACAACATCGGCAAGCCAGCCCCAGCAATCTCTTCATACAGGTGATAAGCCATGCGGTCGTTGGGGTGAAAACCCTGCACGGTAGGATGGAATTTGAAACCTTTTACTCCAAATTCTTCGATCAAACGCCGGGCCTCACGCGCACCCATCCGTCCCTTGTGTGGGTCGATGCTGGCAAAAGGGATGAGCACATCGGCATTTTCTAGAGCAGCTTCGGCGATTTCTTCGTTGGGGATGCGGCGGCGGCCCAGTTCGTATTCAGCATCAATGGTGAACATGACGAAGGCCATCTTGATGGAGCGGTAGTAGTCTGCCGTTTCCTGGATGGTCGGTCGATGGCTGGATTTGAAGTATTTGGCGAATGCCTCGTCAAACTCTGGGCGGTAGTCGTCGTGGGGTTGGCGGCAGGATACTTCGGCGTGGGTATGGACGTCGATGGCGATGATCTCGGAAAGATTGATGGACATGTCGTTGTGGTTTAAGTTGAAATGTTTTTGGCAGCTTCGCTGCTTTTTCTAAGGTGTTCTAAGGTGTCTAAGGTGGTTTAAACAAAATTCTTGCGCGAAAGCGCGAAGAGGCCTATTTTTTGAACCACCTTAGGCACCTTAGAGCACCTTAGAAGAGAAGGGATGAATCTAAAACTCTTCGTTGTGTCTAACAGGATTTGCTGTAAGTGAAGCAAAATCCGCACCAATCCGCGTCGTAGTTGCTATTAATGACGCTTTTGAAATAAAGCGCGAAGCGCTGTCAATCTGTATAAATCTTCTCAACCAAGTCCGGGTGATTGGCCAAAACCTGGCGTTGATTGATTGAGCCCTTGTCCGTGATTTCCCCCTTATCCATCGACAATTGGAAATCAGCAAAAACGGCCCGTTTGATCAAGGTAGAACTTCCAGTGCTTTGTTTGGCAAAACGCTCCAATAAATCCTCCAATGCAGCTAAAACCACTGGATTCGTGACGATCTGCTCCAAACTGGCACCCATCTTCAAACCCGCCAAACGCCGACAAAAATTCACTTCCGGAAAAACAATCGCCCCCACAAAAGGCCGATCATGCCCGGTGATGACCACATCCTGAATCAAGCCTTGCGCCTCGGTGATGAATTTGGCGCGAAGCACACCCACACTCACCCAGGTGCCCGTATCCAGTTTGAAGTCCTCAGTAATGCGGCCATCAAAAATGAACCCGGCATTGGGATCGGTTTCATCCACAAATTTCAAGGCGTCCCCCGTACAATAAAAGCCTTCTTCATCAAAAGCCTTGGCAGTTGCCTCTGGATTACGCCAATAACCAGGAGTAAGATTGGGTCCACGAAAACGTACTTCCGTTTTTCCGCCACTAGGGCTCAACTTCATTTCTAAAGCGGGTACCGGGGTTCCCAACATCCCCGAAAAACTGCCGTAATGGATGTTGAACATACAGGAGGGGCTGGCTTCGGTCATCCCTAGGCCAGTAGAGATCAACAAACGTTTTCCTGTGGTTTGGTAAGCCAGTTGTTCCAGTGCATCCCAAACGTGCTGAGGCATCCCTGCCCCAGCGTAAAACAGCAATTGTAAACGGCTGAAAAAGAAACGGCAGAGTTCAGAATCAGCTTGCAAGTAATGCACCAGTTCTTCAAAGCCTTTGGGTACGTTGAAATACACCGTGGGCGCAATTTCTCGCAGGTTTTGGAGGGTGAGTTGCAGCCCGGATGGAGTTGGATTTCCTGCATCGATGTACAAGGTGCCTCCGTTGTACAAGGTCAACCCAAAATTGTGATTGCCCCCAAAAGTATGGTTCCAGGGCAGCCAGTCGATCAGGGTCAGGCCGCCATTTTTGAAAAAAGGAAAAGTTTGGCTGATCTGCCGCCAATTGCTGCTGATGTTGCCGTGGGTATTGATGACGCCTTTGGGTGCAGAGGTAGACCCTGAGGTAAAGAGAATTTTGGCTATGGTTTCCGGTTTGATTTGGGCGTAAGCTTCCTCAACTGCGGGGTTGATGGGCGTTTGTAGCATCTCCGAAAAAAGCAGGTGCCCCGGCTCGGGCTCATTCACGGCAACGATTTGTACCGTGGGGCAAACCGCTGCAATTGCTTGGGCAAATGCCCGCCCATTTTGCACAAAAACCAAACCCGGCGTCAGAGCCTCAATCACGTGCCTGAACTTGGCATAATCCGTGGAGCGCAAAGCGTATGCCGCAGTAACCACAGAATAAGGCATACCAATGTGCAAAGCCGCCAGAGCCATCAAGCCGTGCTCAATGCTGTTTTCGGATAAAATAGCCAATGGCCGTTCTACCGAGACGTCGGTTTGTTGTAAAAAAGAAGCAAGCTTGCACACCTGATTGTAGGTATCTCGATAATTCAGGTGCTCCCACTCGCCGTGTTGGTTTCTTTGGGCGATAAAGCTGCGTTCGGGCGAATGTTCTGCCCAATATTGTAGCCGCTCGGTGAGGCGATAGGGCCCTGCTTCGAGTTCAACGCGTGAACGAAGCCGGATGCTGCCATCCGCAGCCTCTTCACGATGGATGTCTACCTCGACCAATGGGATCTCCAAAAAGGGTGTTGTTTTCAGGTTCATTCGCCTACTTTTTTAGCCCGGCCCTCCAAAAAATCGGCCAGACGCTGCTTGGCTTCTGGCGCATCTTGGGCGATAGAAGCAATCAGTGCCTCCATCATCAAACCATTGTCGTGACCAGCTTCCACAATGCGGGGCAGTACCTGCACCAGGGCAAAATTGGTCATGCCCACATTGCTGCAGATTTTCTGCGCCAATTCCATTGCTTTGTCTAAGCCCGTTCCTTCCTCCACGAGGTATTGCGACAGTCCGATCTGATAGCCCTCTTCGGCTTGGTAAACCCGACCGGTCAGCATCATGTCGGTCATTCGGGCCATGCCAATTAACTTGGGTACCCGCACCGCAGCTCCTCCACCTACAAAAATACCTCTTTGACCCTCAGGTAAGGCATAAAAAGTAGAGGCATCAGCTACCCGGATGTGACAGGCACTGGCCAATTCCAGCCCACCACCTACACAAGCCCCATGAATCGCCGCAATCACTGGCACTGGTCCAAACTGCACCTTGTCCATCACCCGATGCCACATGCGGGAATGGTAAACGCCTTGAGCTGCGTTGCGCTCTTTGATGGAGGACAGGTCCAATCCAGAACTAAAATGTTTGCCTTCGCCATAAATGATCGCACATTTGATGCCGGGGGGCATTTGGTCAAAAACTTGCTCAAGCGCTAAAATGGCTTCGTCGTTCAGCGCATTGCGTTTTTCAGGCCGATTAAGGCCAATCATCAGGATTTGGTCCTGGATCTCAATTTTTAGAGTGTCGCTGTACATACGATTTATTTTGCAGCCATTCGAATGGCCCCATCCAAGCGGATAACGGTGCCATTCAGCATTTGGTTTTCAATGATGTGTTGGACGAGTGCGGCAAATTCGGCAGCTTGCCCTAGCCGGGAGGGAAAAGGCACTTGTTGGCCCAGAGAAATCCGGGCTTCTTCCGGTAAGTTGGCCAACAGTGGGGTTTCAAAAATCCCCGGGGCAATGGTCATCACCCGGATGCCGACTCGGGCAAATTCCCGGGCCAAGGGCAAGGTCATGGCCACAATGCCTCCTTTGGAAGCAGCATAGGCGGCTTGTCCGATTTGCCCTTCAAAGGCAGCTACCGAGGCGGTATTTATGATGACTCCACGTTCGCCGCTTGCTCCGGCAGGGTTGTTCTGCATGTGTTCGGCCAAGAGCCTAATCACATTAAAAGCACCAACCAAATTGATTTGAATTACTTTGGAAAAAGAAGCCAGAGAATGTATTCCATTGCGGCTCAAAACCCGTTCTGCAGGCCCAATCCCGGCACAATTGACCACTGCGTCGAAGCGAGCAAAGTGCTTCAATCCTTCAGCCAAGGCATGTTTTACACTTGCTTCATCGCTGACATCGGTGGCTACAAATTTTGCTTTGGGGCCAAGCTGCTGCTCGGCTTGGGCACCTGCTTCGGCATTAATGTCCGCCAATAAAACTTGCCCTCCCTGCGCTATGACCATTTGAGCAGTGGCCAAGCCGAGGCCGGATGCTGCACCAGTAATGAAAAATGTATGGTTTGATAGGGTCATGTTGTCGTAATTTCAACTGAATTTTCCATGGTTCAGGTTAGAATGTGCGACTTCTCCGAAGTCGTAAAACTTTAACGCCCTTTGGTTTCTACAAATGTGTGACTTCTCCGAAGTCAAAATCGACTTTGGAGAAGTCGCACATTATTTGATGCTATTGTGATAGCAGCTTTATCCTCTTGCGGCAATAATCCGTTGGTAGGGCTTCAAACCCAGCCAAAAACAAAGGATTGTAGCTACACCACCAATGAGGTACAAGGCCACCAGCGAGTATCGAATCATGCCTTCATCGTGAAAGACCGAATCGGTAAAAAATGCCACTACATAAGGGCCGCCGCCCATGCCCACCATGTTGATGAAAAACAGAAAGATGGAGGACGCTAGGGCTCTGACCCGGTTGGGCATCAATTCTTGTACTGCCGCTGCCGCTGCGCCCAAAGGGAATGCCATAAAAAAAGCTGGAATGGCCAGACTCAGCAAAATTAAGTCGGGATTGCCCAGCAAAAAATTACCTGCTGAAACCAGGATACCTACTCCGGAAATGATCCCCACATATACGCGCCCAGCTTTGGCCCCATTACGGACATATCGGTCTGCTAACCAACCGCCTACCAATACACCCAAACCAGAAAAAATGGTCACGATCAAACCGAATTTCAGGCCGATGACAGGCATGGCCCAATCAAATGTGCGGTTGAAATAAGTAGGAACCCAGGCGGAAGTACCGTAGTTGGCAAAGGCCGTAAACGAAGTGCCCAATACAATGGCGGAGTAGGCACTGCGGTTTTGCCAAATGATTTTTAGTGCTTCGCTGAGGCTGGGCTTGGCTATTTTTTGCTGTTCCAGGCTTTCTTTGCGGTCCGGCTCTTTGATGCTCATCACCAACAGAGCGATCAACAATCCCGGCAAACCGATGTAAAAAAACATCAACTGCCAGGGGTAAATGGAGCCGAAAATTGGAATTTGTACCATCCCTTCGGTTGGTAAGGTACTGATCAATCCCGCACCAACTAAAATGGCCAGGCCCATTCCCAAAAATACCCCCATCGAATAAGTGCTCAAGGCCCGAGACAATTTACTGGCTGGAAAATAATCCGAAATCAATGAATACGCAGAGGGGGATAAAGTAGCTTCCCCTACACCTACACCCATGCGTGCAAAGAAAAACTGGGTGTAATTTTTGATTCCACCACACAATGCTGTCATCAAACTCCACATCGTTACTCCAGCGATGATGATGTTCCGTCGGTTGAACTTGTCGGCAAAATGCCCGATAAAAATCCCAAAAAGGGTATAAAACAAGGCAAAGCTAAAACCCATGAGCAAACTCATTTCGGTATCCGATAAATGCAAATCCCGCTTGATCGGGCCAACCAGCAGCGCTAAAATCTGGCGGTCGATAAAGGAGGAAACATTGGCCAGCATGAGTACGATTACAACGTACCAGGCATAGCGCAGCTTTGCAGGTTGAGGGTCAGACATGGTGTAGGCGATTGGTGATGTAGGACATTGACAAATATAAGGAAACCTGATTCTGGTGCCTAGATTTGGCTTGCTTTTTTATGTGGAGTTGCGATTTTTTTTTGCAAAGGATTCAGCGGCTAATTGTTAAACCAAAGTTAAACCTGGGAAAAAAAGCAAAGGAGACTGGATTGTTTGGAGAAATAATTGTAGTTTTGACAATTATAAAAATAAATGTACATTTTACTATTGTGCGTTTTCAGGATTGAATTTAAGATTGGTTTTATACATTATTAGTGTTTAATGTGGAGCCGGTGAAGTGCCGGCTCCTTTTTTTTACTCCATCAACAACTTCTTCGCATACGCCACACATTTCGCCACTTCCTTCACGGCATTCGACCCCTCAGGAACGGTATATTCCAACTCCACGGAAGCTGGAAATTTGTACTTTTTATCGCGCATCATTGTCAGTATTTCCTTCAGTGGCGTGTCACCTTTGCCCCATTCCAGGTTGCCCGCACCATTGGCAGGCGTTTGGCGGTCTTTTACGTGCATGCTGGTGATGCGGTCGTGGTTGGCTGCGATGAAAGCCAGGAGCGATTCTTTGGTGTTTTTTCCACCGGCAGCGATGTAATGGCCTGCATCCAGGTTGATGCTGTTGTACGGAGATTGACTTAATGCCTCATTCCATAGCACATCGGTAGCTTGGGTATGGTTGTGGTAGCCGACGTAGATTTTGTGCTTGGCGCCCAGATCTCCCAAACGTTGGGATTGCTTGGGGTCTGTAGGCAATTCCAAGGTTACAGATTTTGCTCCAAGTGCCTTGGCTGCCCTCATGCCGTATTCTACTTCCGCATCACTGTTGTTTGGCCCAAAAGCATTCGGTTTGAACGCGTAAATGGTGATCCCGGCTTTTTTGAATTTATTACGGATTTCCACAAATTTATCCATTGAAACTGTTGCCCGCCATTCGGCTACTTTTTTATTGTAGTCTGCGATTTGAGCTCTTTGCTCATCGGTCATTTGGGGGCGTTGGCCGCCTGCAGGGGGAGGGCCCATACGTACGGGCGAAGCAGGTTTGCCTGCGTAAGTTTCGGCCGGATCGCCCATCAATTCGATGGCACTAACGTTGGCTTCTGTCAAAAACTGGATCAATTGATCCACGTCGTGGGGCATACTCCGAAAAGAATAAGTAATCGTCCCCACTTGCACGCCTGCAAATTTGGACTTGGGTTTCGAGGCCAGCGCATCCCAATAATTGCTGCTCATTATACCCGCGCCAAGAAGGAGCGCAATGCTTAAAAAACTGCGTCTCATGATGTAGTTCATTTGTTTCATGCTGTTGTGTTGATTGTGTTGAAGAAACCCTAACAATTTATGTAAAAATCAGGTAGTTTAAAGCACTCGATAAAAGCGGATGATCACACTATTGGCATTCCGCATACCCGTAGCCACAAAAATGGACTTGGCCAACCAGGCGTACTTTTCGCCAGTCACCTCAAAAGTGGCGTAAGTGCGCATGTAGTATTCGGATGGATCAACTTTTTCACCCTTCCCCAAACGTGCCAAGACCTCTGGTTTTCCCGTGCGAATCCCCTTGTTGTTGATGTAAATCAGCACTCCGTCGTCGGTTTTTAGGGTGTAACGGGCTTCCAGGTCGGCAGTGCCATCAGCACGAACGGTTTGCCAATCAGCACCACCCGGGAGGATGCTGCCTTTGATGTTGGGGCCAACAAATGTACCGCCGGTAATCGGAATGATGCGCCGTTTGCCATAAGCGGTTATGCCTAATTCCTGTGGTGAATCGAGGGTGACGGTCGCTTCAAAAGCAAATTCCAATTGAGGATCGGCAAGGTTCTGCTGGGCCATGCTGTTTTGGATGAAAAGGATAAAGGTGAAAAGTATAACAATAGGAATCCTCATTCTCATGGTCGCTACATTTTGGCATTCAGGGATTTGATGTCAAAACCCGCAATTTGTTTGTATTGCTCCATAATTCCGGCCAGTTCTTCGAGGGGAATTTGATCTGGAGTAAAACCCACTGGGAAGCGCTCTTCCATCAAATCCATGATGAAATCGGGGCCTTTTTGGCGGTTTTGTAAAACCACATTGGCAGTAGCGGGCACCCGTTCGGCATCGTAACGCTTCAACGCACTTCTCCAATCGGGCTCTTCAATCAAAGCGGTGGTGAGTGCATCCGCATCCAGAATGGCTTGCGAAGCCCCATTGGAACCAATCGGGTACATCGGATGCGCGGCGTCACCCAGGAGGGTCACCCGCCCAAAAGTCCAGCGTGGCAAAGGATCGCGATCCGACATGGGGAATTCATAGATGCTTTCGGCTCCGGCGATCATCGCAGGTACATCCAACCAATCGAATTGCCAGGGTTCGTAAACGCGCAGTAACCTTTCTTTGTCGGCTTGTCGGTTCCAGTCGCGTACTTTGAGCTGGTAATCCGCGCCTTCTCGCAGGTTGCTCACCCAATTGACCAGTTGTAGACCATCGCTATTGAGCTCAGACCTGATGGGGTAAACCACCATTTTTTGCCCCATGTGCCCGATCATCACCATTGAAGCGCCATTCAGGAAGGGTTTCATCAGCGTGGTGCCTCGATACAGGACATTGCCCGAGTATTTTATCTCCCCTTCGTTTGGGTACAAAAGTTGGCGCAGTACGGAGTTGATGCCATCGGCACCAATCAGCAAGTCACCTGTGATTTGGGCTTGTAGCTCGCCCGTTTCCCGATTGATAAAAGTGGCGGTGATTCCATGTGGAGTTTCTTCAAAAGTCGACAAATGGTGTTGCGTTTTGATGCAATCCGCCCCCAATCTCCTTTCCGCCTCTTTCAAAAGCAACATTTGTAAAGTACCTCTATGGACGGAAAATTGTGGCCATTTGTAGCCCGCAAAACGTCCTCTCGGCTCTTCCCAAAAGATTTGGCCATACTTGTTGGCGTAAACCAAATCGCTCGTTTCTACAGCAGATTCAGCAATTTGATCATCGATGCCTAGATTGGTCAATACCCGTACCGAGTGGGGTAGGAGGTTGATGCCCACACCCAGGGCTTTGACACTTTTGACCGATTCAAATATTTCGACTTCAAAGCCCGCTTCGTGGAAGCAAAGGGCTGCAGTCAGGCCCCCAATACCGGCCCCCGCAATGATGATTTTCATGATGCTCAGATTAAAAACTCACTTTCTTCGTCAAAAATGGTGAGGTGAATATCCTCCTGTAGCCTGCTGTACAATCCTTGCAAACGCGGCAGTTCGTAGTGGAAGTAAAAGCGCAGGGTTTCGATTTTGGATTGGTAAAAAGTTAGCTCTTCACCCTGGATTCCACCCTTTTTGAGTGCTTCGGCCGCCACAATGCCCTGGAGCAACCATTGCCAGGCCACATTCAAAATGCCAAAGGCTTCCATGTACAAATTGGCGTCAGCCAGCAGCACTTCCATGTCACCTTCGGCGGCCAATTTGAATTGGTGCGCGGTGACTTTTTGGAACTGGCGCAGGGAGGCCATCAGTGCTTCCCAGTAAGGACTCAAGGTGGGGTCGTGTTCGGCAGGATGGATGGTTTTGCCCACTTCGTTGTACCAGAGCACTAGGGTTTTGCCTTGATTGCCCACTACTTGTCGGCCCAATAAGGCTTGAGATTGGATGCCCGTAGTCCCTTCATATAGGCTCATGATGCGCACATCGCGGGCCAGTTGCTCCAGGGGGAAATCCTCAGTATAGCCATAGCCGCCTAGCACTTGCAAACCTTGATTGACCGCTACAAAGCCCATCTCCGCGCCATAGGTTTTGGCTACGGGGGTGAGTAATTCCAGCAGTTGGTTGTAGTGCTTTTTGAGCTCATGGTTTTCTGCGTGTACTTTTTCCAAATCCAGGTACAGGTAACATTGCAGCACCAGGCTGAGGCCACCTTCCACAATGGCTTTTTGCAAAAACAACATCCGCCGCACATCGGGGTGTTGGATGATCGATACCGCGGGTTCAACTACTGCCTCTTTTTTGTTCAAACGCCGTCCTTGGGGGCGTTCATGGGCGTATTGCAAAGAGGCGTAATAGGCTGCTGAAGCGATGTGAATCCCCCCCATACCGACGCCGAGCCGGGCGCCATTCATCATCAAAAACATGTGGGGTAAACCGCGATTCATCTCGCCCAAAAGGTACCCAACACAATCGCTTTGTGCCCCAAATTCCAGGTGCATAGCCGGGGTGGCTTTTTGGCCCATCTTGTGGTAAACCCCAATGGAAAGGACGTCGTTGTCTTCCAATGCACCAGCGGCGTTCAGGCGTTTTTTGGGTACCACAAACAGTGAAATCCCCTTAGTGCCTTTGGGGGCACCGTCAACCCTGGCGAGGACGAGGTGTACAATATTGTCCGTCACATCCTGGTCTCCGGCGGAAATGAAGATTTTTTGCCCTTTGATCAAATAAGTCCCATCTGCTTGCGGACTAGCGGCCGTGGTCACATCCGAGAGTGAACTACCCGCCTGAGGCTCGGTTAGGCACATGGTGCCCATCCATTCACCGGATAGCATTTTGGGCAAAAACAAGCTTTTTAGGGCTTCATTGCCAAAGGTGTAAATCAGGTTCGCGGCTCCTTTGCACAAGTCACTGTACATCACCAAACTATTGTGGGCACTGCCCATGATGAATTCGGCGGCTGAGGCAATGGTTTTGGGCAGTTGCATGCCTCCCCAGGCTTCAGAGAAGGGCGCAGCCATCAAACCAGCTTCGCTGAAGGCTTTGATGAAGTTGTGCACACTGGCATGAACCTTAACCTGCCCATCGACCAATTCCGGCTGCTGCCGATCGGATTCCTGATAGGCGGGCTGCATGATTTGTTTGGCGAGGTCGCTGGCAATGTCCAGCGTGAATCCGTATGTTTCCCGGTCGTGAGCCTTGAAATAATCGAATTGTTGGAGCTTTTCTACCTGTAAGGTTTCAAACAGGATGAAGTCCAGATTGCGGCGCGAGAAGGTTTTTTCGGCCATGCTTTTTTGCAATTGATGGTGATATAGAAAATTGTAAGCGTAAGGTAGCCTTACAAAATTAATAAAATTAAAAATGCTTTCAGTACTTTGTTTTGACTGTGGTCTATTTTTCTATTTTTGTGAAAAGCCCTTAACCAATTGGTATGTCTGCTAGAACCATTTATTTAATCAAACGCCTGGAAACGGAAGTTACGGCCAACATGATCAAGATTTTAGGCGGGTACGAGATTACTCCTTCCCAGTTTATCGTCCTCAACTTTGTGGGGGACAACGAAACCGATTTGTCCTCGGCCCAATTGTCGCGGCGTTTTTTGATGACCCCTCAGTCGATGAATGAGGTGGTGACGACCTTGCAGCGCAAGGAATTGCTGGAACGAAATACCGATCCTAACCATAAACGCATTTTGCGCATTACGCTAACTGATAAAGGAAAAGAGGTGCTGGAAATCTGCAACGCGGCAATGGATGCTTTTGAAGAAAAATTGTTAAAAAAGCTCAAGGTCAAGGAGACGGAGGTTTTTCGTGGATCGATTGGGAAAATTTTGGAGAACCTCAAGGAGGAGGATGAAGAAAAGCCAAAAACTGCAAAATAATCAAATGATGACCAGATACCAGCTGCTATGGATTTTTTTCCTGGGCATTAATTCCATACTGATGGCACAAGCTCGCGACATCAATGCTGAAAAAACGGCCATCCAATCCTCCCGATACTGGTTGGATATTGACTATGTAGGCGACGGTCACATTGGCCACCGCCTGGATGTGCACCTGCCTAGCAAAGGGAAAAAACTTTTTCCAGTAATCGTTTGTGTGTACGGCAGTGCCTGGTTTTCCAATAATTCCAAAGGGACCGTTTTTAGCACGAGTTTGGGACAGATCTTGCTCAATGCGGGTTTTGCTGTGGTCAATATCAACCACCGCTCAAGCGCAGACGGGCGTTTCCCGACCCAAATTCAGGATGTAAGGGCGGCAATTCGTTTTATCCGGGGCAATAGCGAAAAATTTGGCCTGGATAAAAGTTTTGTGGGCATCACTGGCTGGTCTTCAGGTGGGCATTTGTCGGCTTTTACTGGGACGAGTAGTGGGATCAAAAACTTTGAGATTGAGGGCAACAAAATTGATCTGGAAGGCAGCTTGGGCAAATACACCAAGGAAAGTAGCGCGGTGGATGCGGTGGTTGACTGGTTTGGACCTACCAACTTTTTGATCATGGATGAATGTGGAAGTTCCTTTGCTCACAATGAAGCCAAATCACCAGAATCCTCATTGGTGGGTGGCCCGATTCAGGATAACAAGGTGAAATGTGCTTTGGCTAATCCGATGACTTATGTTTCGGCCAAGACACCACCCTTTTTGATATTTCATGGAGACAAGGACAATTTGGTGCCCCATTGCCAAAGTGAAAAATTGTATGAAACCTTGCAGAAGGCTGGGGTGCAAAGTGAGTTGGTGATCGTGCCGGGTGGGGAACACGGGCCGGGGGTGATGGAAGCGGGGTATTATTTAAGAATGGTGGAGTTTTTCAGGGATTTGAGGAATAAAAATTAAAATTTCTTGTTTTTTTGGATAAAGTAGTCATTTATTCCTTTGCTTGGGTTGTTCATTAACCAGGCTTTCATTTCTTTTTGTTCTTCTGTTTCTGAATCAATGACTTCCTCCGAATTGGCAAGAAAATTGGCGTTCATTACATCATTTTTATTTCTAGAGAAATCGAAGATGTCCATAACCTTTTTTGCAGAAAAAACTCTATAAATAATGAATAACCACGTTAAAAGAGCTAAACCATAAAGTAGAACCTCCCCAATTAATAAGAGGTTAACATCTTGATATTCTAATGCTGGAAAAATTAGTACCAACAAAAACAGAAGGGTAAGAGGTGTCCACCAAAGCATGAATCCTGAAACTCCAACAATTGCAAATCTAATAAAAATAGAGTAAGGAAGGTCATTATCTAATCTTCTAATCAATTTTTCAAAATATGAATCCCTTGGAGCTTCAAAAAAATCAGATTTATCCATATTTTGAATTATACTGATTAAGTTTTCAGTGATTTGATTACGAATTAAATCAAATCGTTCTTGAGTTAGTACACCTTTCCAGTTATCGCTGGTTGCATTCTTTAATCGAATTTCAATTTGAATAAGCGTATTATAAACCGTAGAAGATTTGGAAGTACTTCTCTTTAGTTCCGCGATAACCTCTGAAGTACCCAAACTAGGTAAGGCATCTAGAAGTTTTCTTTTGAGTTCGTTCATTTCCTGATCAAAATTGTCTATCATACCATTTCGTTGATCGTAAAACAAATTTTTGTTGAAAAATAAGGCGCTTTTTCTTGCACTTCTAGTTAAGTCTTATTACATTTTGAGTATATACAAAACTCAGTAAAATATCTTTGTTTTCTCGGCTCATAATCATCACAGAATCACATTTTGCACCCCAAGTGCTCTCGCCATCTTTACCGCCTAACTTAAACTGATTACCAGTACAAGGATCTCGCAACCAAAATTTTTGGTCACTATTCATTATTTTATACGTACAATCATTCAAAACATAAATTGTATTCCACTTTCCTTGAGGAGCCTTGTTTATGTATGTCCGGTTCTTTAACTCAACTTTTCTAAAAAGCATAACTCCGTATTTTTTTTCGTATACAATTTTAACACTTATATTTATTTTTTTATTGTCCGTTTCATCTATCAATTTCAAATCCGCATCGTATTCTAGCCATTCCACACCTTCTGTCTTTTTAAGTATTTTAAAGTCTTTAAATTCAGATAAATAATCAAAATTCCAGCCTGGAACAGATTCTCCAATTAAATCACTTTTAATTTTCTCGATTTCAGAAAAATTATTTTTACATCCATTTACAAAAAGCAAGATTGAAATGGAAATGTGAATCAAAGTGAAAGCTGCACGCATTTTTTTCATCAGGCTTAATTTTAATCAGCAGCATTTTTAATGATAGACTTGAGGTGATTTGATAATCAGTAAGTTAAAAAACTGAGCACCAACGACCGGCGGCAGCGCTGCCAAAACGTCGATAGCATTTAGACCGTCCAGGACTTTTTAGGTACAGAGCACCGGAACAAAAGGCAAGAGTTACGGTACTACGTACCTTAAAATCTAGCTTCGTTCCCTGAGTTATAGACGTTTTGCTAGCTCTGCCGCTGGTCGTAACACCTAATATCGTCCATTACTTGATAATCAAATCGCTTTAAGCCTAATAAAGATATGCTTGCTGTATTGTAAATACATGCAAAATTAAAAATTATTCAGTGGCTTTGTTAAGTTGTCGACTAAATATTTTGTATAAATAAAAGACTTCTTTTCCCGGAAGGTTTTAGACATTCGAGGAGGTTAAAGCAAATAACTTATCTCTATTTGCCTTAAGTTTTTTTAAGTTGATGTACTAAAAATTCATTCACTCCAAAAACCTCGCCTGCGCCTTCTTCCCTGTCTTCACCCAAGTCCGCAAGGCATCAAAAGCCACCCCGGTCTGTTGTGGCGTAAACTGGCAATGGGCCTGCCCATTGGTGTACAATACCGTCAAAAACTGGCTTTTTCCACGTCCCTGAAGCATATTTTCGTAGTTGGTCACCGCATAAGTAGGGGGGATCAACTGGTCATACAAAGTATGCATCAGCACGATTGGTTTGTCTACATTCCCAGTGCGGTCGTATGCTACAAACAATTGGTCTGCCCCAGGTGTAGCGGCGAGTCGCTCCGCCCTCAGGTTCACTTCTTTGTCGTTTGGAAAGCCGCTGTACACGGTATTGGTATTGTCAAAAGGGTTGCCTGTGGCTTTTTGGGCCACATCGCGCAACACGTTTTCACTAAACATCAAGGTGAAGGCTAAATCGTCAAACTTGAGGTCAAAACGTTTCGCCACAGCCAGGCCCAACAAGGAATCTTTGGCCACAATGGCTTTGCGAATCGCGGTAACTTTGGGCATCATTTCGCGGAAGGACATGGCTGCCACAGGTTTGCTCAAATCAAAAATGTCGGAGAGCTTTGAAGCGATCCCTGGAAACAGGCCATTGAAGGTAGCATACAAGTCAAACTCCTTGCGTACCTGCAAATAAGGGCGGCTGGAAAGTGGGCAGAGGGGCAATCCGCCCAAATAACTCTGGCTGTAGTTTTCCATGATCCCCAGGGTAATGCCACCGCCCATGGAATGCCCTACCATGAAGGTTGAGTCGGGCTTCCCATAGGTTTTGACGAAGTAGTTGCGCAGTGCTTCGGTGTCCTCGATCCCCTGAGGAATGGCATAACCTTGTTTGGAATAATCCGAAGCAGCTACTGCAAAGCCACGTTCGAGAAAGGGCCTCATGTTGGAGACAAAACCTGGATTTTGGCTTTGCCGGGGACTTGCGCCCATAAATTCGTAGCCATGTGCATACATGACCAGTTTCCCTTTCCAGTTGTCAGGAAAGAGGATGCGGTATTTGGCGCCTTTGATGCTGCCTGTGTCGATTTTGGCGACACCGTTTTGGGCAAAAAGACTGATGGAGCTGAGCAGCAAGAAAAAATATAGTAGATTTTTCATGATCGTAGATTTTTAGGCCTGTTGATTACTCACAAACCCCCACATTGGATTCGAGATTGTGTTTGAGTTTCAGAAACCCCCGACCCCTGAAAGGCAGGGGCGATTGGTTCTAATTTTAAAATGCTAAACACATGATTTTGGCTACGCCAAAAAGATAATTCACCACGACGACACGACGATCACGACGTTTTGCTCCGCACCACACGACGCAAGCGTCGT
>JAIYAV010000121.1 GCA_027488855.1 Saprospiraceae bacterium | reverse complement strand
TGGATTTGGCTTTTGTTCAGGATACTGATGGCAAAAGGCAAACGGTTGTATTGCGCCTCAAAGCGGGAAGCGCTCACGGTGATGGGCGCAATATCCAGGGTGCGTAAGGTGTCTTGAGGGGTTTGTTCTTGAGCGAAAAGGCAAAGGTGTAGGCTTGCAAACAGAAGCAGGAGACAATAGCGCATGACGTAGTGAGTTGTTGGGTGATAGAGGATAAACAAAGATACTAGACTTTGTTTACAACTTTTCACCCTTAATCATGGTAGCGAAAAGCGAAAAGCGAAAAGCGAAAAGCGAAATTTAAAGGGGTAGTGCTACTTTTCCATATTTTTAAGCACAAAAAATGGAAAGCAATTGAAAACCAACTGTTGTATCGCTTTTCGCTATTCGCTTTTCGCTAGTTTGTATTTTCTCAGGATGGGCAACACCTTATCCAGTGGTATCGCTTCTATTTTATGTCCATCCTTGCCCTCCGTAGTGGTAGCCATGAACAGGGAATTGAGGATGGCTTCTTCGGTCGCTTCGATGGCGGCCATGAACAGGCCGGACATGGCGTCGTTGCGCAGCACCGTTACGGTTTGGGTCAAGTCTTTGGATTCGTGTTTGACTCTCGTTTCGGGAGCGGTGCTGAAGGCAATGACGTAATCACCGCTGCCATTGGAAGCAATGCCGCCCGTTTTGCCCAAACCTAAAAAGGCACGTTTGGCGAGGCGCTCCAGATTGCGGCTGTCGAGCGGGGCATCGGTGGCTACGACGATCATGCAAGAGCCGTCGGCTTTGTCTTTGAAATATTCGCTGAGGTAGTATTGTTTCAGTTCTTTACCTACGGGAGCACCATTGATTTCAAGGACACCACCGAAATTGGTTTGTACCAGTACGCCCAGGGTATATCCACCCAATTCAGCCGGGAATTTCCGCGAGGCCGTGCCAATTCCGCCTTTAAAATTGAAACAAACTGTGCCTGTACCTGCTCCCACACAACCCTCGGCAACCGGGCCCGATTTGGCATTTTTCAAAGCTTCCCAGACGTGCTCTTTGCGCAGGTGTCGCCCCCGGATGTCGTTGAGGTAGCCATCGTTGGTTTCGCCTACCAGGGCATTGACCGATTGGGCTTTTTCATTGCCAGGCTGATTCAAAGTGTATTCGATGAGGGCATCCATGGCGGTGGATACATTGAGGGTATTGGTGAGGGCAATGGGGGTTTCGAGGTTGCCCAACTCCTGCACCTGGGTGCTACCCGCCAGTTTGCCAAAACCATTGGCAACGAAGATGGCGGCGGGGATTTTGTTTTGAAACAAATTGCCAGTATCCGGTACAATCACGGTGACTCCGGTGCGGATGTTTTGCCCTTCACGTAGGGTATGGTGGCCGACCTGGACATTGCCTACGTCGGTAATGGCGTTGTGGCGGCCAGTGGGGAGTACGCCGATGTGGAGGCCAAGGGCACGGGCGCGGGTTTGGGCTTGGGACATGGTGAGGAGAGCTAGGCAGATGATAAAAATGGAAAATAGGCGCATGGATATTCTTTTCTTTGTTCCTGGTTTGTAAAAACTGAAAGGCTTGTTCATTACCTCAAAAAAACATAATTCTAACGTAGATTCGAGAATTAATGCGCTAAATTTATTGAATAAGCGCTTAAACCCAAAGTTTGATGTCTGTGCTTTGGAATGAATTTCTAGTAAAAATCACATTGACTTAAAATCAATTCACCACCTGCCGATAATACCCCACCATCTCCCGTCCCAACGCATACACATCCCGCCACTCAAAATACCAGGGGCTCACCCCGCTCACTGCCTTAAATCCCTGTTTCCGAAACAACATCTTACTCCTCGTCAAGTGGAAGTATTGCGAAACCACAATGACACTTTTAAACCCCAAAGAATCCTGTAAGCGGAGCGTATTGGCAACCGATAAGCTGGTATTGTTGCCCCGATTGTCCACCACAATTAGACTATCCGGCACCCCGTTTTTGAGCAAATAATCGCGCATTTTATCCCCCTCGTAATGGCCTTCTTTGCCCAAGCCGCCACTGACGAGGAGCCGTTTTACCCGCCCTTTTTGGTACAATTGCAGGCCACAATCGACTCGTTTGGTCAGACGAGTGGAGAGCGTTCCATCTTCGTTGACCTTATTGCCCATGATGACTGCAAGGTCGGCAGATTGCTGGCGATCCCACAAGCCGTCGATGATGGTAATACTGAGATGGAGGAAAATCCAAAGCAGCAAAAGGGCTAAAAGGTTTTTTTTGAAGCTGAACATAGTTGTGAAATTTTGAACCCGTTTCTTAACTTCGCAAACTCGGCAAACCCACCCCAGCCGCATCAAAGCCACCATCCACAGCCAGAATTTGCCCGTTGATGTAAGCGGCAGCAGGGCTGCACAGAAAATAAACCGCATCAGCAATTTCTGTAGTGCTGCCATAACGCGCCAGAGGAATGGCATCGCCGTAGGAAGTTCGGATGTCGGCACTGTGTACCAACTTGGCCATTTCCGTTTCCACCGGGCCGGGTGCAACCGCGTTGGCGCGTACTCCTTTGTTGCCGTACTCCACCGCCTGCTGTTTGGTCAGGTGCATGATCGCCGCCTTGCTGGTGCCGTAGGCCATGCGCAGGGTACTGGCGCGCACCCCGGAAATGCTGGCAATATTGACAATGCTTCCTTTGGCTTGCAACAAGCCGGGTAGTGCAGCCTGAGTACACAAAAAAGTACCGTTCAAATTGGTGGACATCACCGCATTCCAATCTTCAAAAGTCACTTGTTCGGCGGGTTTAAAAATGGCAATTCCGGCATTGTTGACCAGGGCGTAAATGGCGGGAAATTGCTCCAGAATTTTTTGAAAGCTGCTTTGTACTTGCACTGGATTAGCGACATCACAAAAAACAAAGGAGTACCCCTGCGTTCCGCTAAATTGGGTTTCTCGCTCTTGTAGGGTTTCTTTGTCATTGTCTAAAATAATGACATGGTATCCTTCTGTATGAAATTTTAGAGCAACGGCGAGGCCGATGCCACGCGCTGCGCCTGTAACGATGGCCACTTTGGCCGAAGGGGTTGAGGACATGTTTAGCGATGAAGTAGTGAATGTTAGACCTGCTCTTAGGGGGGCAAAATAGGAATAAAAGGCCAAAAATTCACCCTTATGCATTGACTCGCCTCAAACTCAAATGCTCAACCTGGATGTTACTCAAAACTTAATACTTGCCCTGGCTTTTTGCCCAACGAATGTACATACGCAGGTGGTCCTCCAGGCGTTTCAGCGCTGCTTCTTTGGTCATCATCTTTGCACGTTCTAACTCAGTGGAGTCTTTTGAGATTTCTTCATCTTTCAATAGTTCTTTTTCTGTATAATAGTATTTAAAACGATCATCTTCAAAACTGATGGGCGCTACGAACAGTTCTTTTTCTTCTGCCCAATAGTCCATTGCTTTGATTTCTTCCAAACTGAAACGGCTGTTTTGAAATTCGTCCCGAATGTCCGAAAGAAGCTCTTTCCATTTGGGGTTGTATTTTTGAAAAAGTGCTTGTAAGGCAGTTTTTACTTTTGCATCCACAAAATAGGGGTCTTTTAATTCAACCAATACATTCGTAACGTTGCTTGATTCCCCAGGGTTTTGTGCCAACCAATTCTGCTGTTCAGCGATGTATTGCTCCAATACTTTTTCATCTCCTTCTTTTTCACGTGTAAATTCATGCAATAATCTGATGAAAAAGTTCAACTCAAGGGCTTGGCGGAGGGCAAACCAGTCTTTTTCCTGTAAAGCTTTTTGAATAGTTGGCTTATTGTAAAACGTTTTTTCTACCTCATTTTTAAATCGATCTTTGATCAGCATTTTATAAAATAGCCATTCACCCTCCTTCTGTTCTTTTTCTGATAGAGATGAAAAAGTTGCTTTGGTGAAAAGTTTAAAAAAGTCTTTTTCCTCTTTAGTCCAAAGAACTTGTTTTTCCAAATTCACCCAACCATATAAAGAAAAATCTGGATTGCCATGTGCAAATTGTTCCCACATCTGCTTCAACTGTGGGGCACTGATTACTGGCTCAGGAATCCGCTTTGAGAATTCATCAATAATCGAATTTCGATCCGTATTGGCATAATCTAAAATGGCAAAGCCGATCTTTTTATCTTCGTCAAAAACACTAATCGGGAATTGCATGCTAAAATGTACCTCACTATACTTCCAGGGCACATTTTCTTCAACATTCAGCCCTTCATCTTTGGAAATACGCAGCACAATTCCCCGGATTTCTTTGCTCGACAACTGATCGGGCAATCCAGTGCCAAACATCGCAGGCATATAAGGAAGCCCGGTTTTATCAAATGTAAAGGTATTGCCCACCTCCTGAGTTACTCCCTCGCAGGCCGTAGCCCCGAATATACCCAAAGTCACCGCCCATTCAAGCATCCGTTGGGAAAAAGGATAAGGCAATGCCTTTGGATCATCCAAAGGGTTTGGATCAGTATACTTGGGATATTTTGCCTTGTTGTACCGAAGTACAGGTTTGATTTCGAGTTGCTTTTTCATTGTTTATACCAGGTGTTCGAGGTAATCAATCATGGGATAAAGCGGGTTGTAGTGTTTGTGCAAAAACTGTCGATTGCGCTTGCGCCAAAGGCGATTGGCCATGGCATCTACCAGTGGCATGAGGGTTCGTTCGTGGTAACAAACTACTGGGCTGGCCTGCGTGACCGTACCAGTACTGGCAAAATTGATACAAGAGCACCAACTGGCGCAACGACCTTGCAAAGCGCAACCGCTACAAGCATCCTTGGGTTTTTCGGAGCAACTGTGCAAATGTTGTCGACAGTTTTCGTCAAAACCTCCGTGCAAAACATGCCCAATCATAAACTCCGGCAAAGTTTCGGTGGTCACAAACTGGATACAGGGATAAAGTGCTCCATCGGGAGCAATGGAAAATTGACGTTGGCCCAAATTGCAGCGCTCATCCTGCCCCGGCGGCCCTTGGCTGTGCGAGCGAATACGTTCATCAAAACAACTCAGGTAAAAGCGTTGATTTTGCTGCATCTTTTCCTCATACCAATGGGCAAGTTGATGGTAGTTCTTTTGCAACAAATGCATGTCTTCCATCGTCCAGTCCGCACTGTAATCCAAGGTAAGGTTGAAATACCTGAATCCTTTTTGGTAGAGCCAGTCAATGGATTCTGCGGCATGACCAGCCGAAAAGGGCGTAAGCACTGTGGTGACGCTGGCACATGGATTGCTCCGCAACAAGATGGGAATGGCTTTTTCAATGGCTGCACTACTGCCTTTCCCCGCTGCATTGGGGCGTTGGGCATCCTGGATTTGAGGTGCCCCATCCACACTCAAGGAAACATAGATGTCGCGACTGGCCAAGGCTTGCATCATAGCCTCGGTCAGTAAGGTGCCATTGGTGCTGAGGCGAAAAGACAGGGCCATGCCTGCGGGTAATTCTTCTTGGAAAGTATCTGCAAGCCAAAACAGAAGCTCAGCTTCGATCAGGGGTTCGCCACCAAAAAAAGTGATGTCCAGGTATTTCACTTGTGCCTTTCGGGCTTCATTGAGTACAAATTGCAGGGATTTTAGTGCCACCTCTCTCGACATGGGGCGATGCACTTTTGTTCCGGTATAACAGTAGGTGCAGCGCAAATTGCACTGGTGCGTGAGGTGGAATGTAGCGGCAAGGGTTTGTGTCATAGCGGGATTTTTTATGTTTTTAAAACGGGAGATGTTTGTCATAAATTACAAAGACTCAAGTTTTTCCTCAATGGTTCAAAAAAATTGCTTTTTTTTGAGTACAATCAATATCAGCCTGCCTTATAATTCTATACTATTTATTTTCCCTAGAATTTTAAAACCAACAACATGCAACGCACCGAATTTTTGAAAAAAGGCATGGCGGCCCTTGGCGTAGCCTTCATCGTCCCCCTGGCTAACTCCTGCAAAAAAGATTCCTTGGTGGATGAACTCACCCCTGACGATTCCAATTCCAGTGGAACTTGCACCGTTTCCCCAACAGAAACAGCAGGCCCTTTCCCGACCAAATCGCCAGCTACCCTGCAAATGGTCGACATCCGCTCGGATCGTACGGGCGTTCCCCTGAGTGTCAAAATCAACATCAAAAACCTGACCGCGGGCTGTGA
Source organism: Saprospiraceae bacterium (assembly GCA_027488855.1). GTDB lineage: Bacteria > Bacteroidota > Bacteroidia > Chitinophagales > Saprospiraceae > Haliscomenobacter. The sequence goes on along the minus strand of JAIYAV010000121.1, from coordinate 5,228 downwards.
AGCCTTATCCGGTGCTATCGTCGACATCTGGCACTGCGACAAAGACGGCTACTACTCCGAATACGGCGGCACGGGTATGCAGCAAGCCAATTTCACCACTGTGCACTTCCTGCGCGGTCGTCAGGTTACGGATGCCAATGGTCAGGTTGGTTTCACCAGCATCTTCCCCGGTTGGTACTCCGGGCGGGCACCACACATCCACGTACACATCTACAATGCGAGTGGAAAATCGCTTTTGGTGACCCAGATTGCTTTCCCAACCAGCGTGTGCGATACCGTGTACACCACCGCAACCAACTACTACACCCGAGGTAAACAAGATACCTCCAATACCAGCGATAATGTTTTTGCCAATTCACTGGCTCTGGAAATGTCTACAGTAACGGGCAGTGTAGCGGCAGGTTATGAACTCACCCACACAATTGTAGTCAATGGCTAGGTCATCAGCAACCATCTATCTGGCCGAGCAGCGAGGGATTACCCAAGCAGATCAATTCTATCGCAGTTGGCATACCTTCAACTATGGCGATTATCAAAACCCATACCGCGAAGCGCCTGGGGTTTTGCGAGCTTTTAACGAAGACACCCTGGCGGGCGGGCAACGGATGGTTCATCAGGCCGCTGAAGCTGTAGATATTCTGCTTTTACCGCTGGTAGGTGGCATTACAGTAGAAGTTGACCGCGGGAAACCCCGGCAATACGTGGAAGCAGGCAACTTGTTGGTTTTGCATTTGTCAGAGGGGGAGAAGTATACCATTGAAAATCCATTTGAAGCAGATTTGGTGAGCTATCTGCACTTGGTTGTACGTCGGACTACTTTTAAAACTGGTTTGGAGCTGCACACTTTCGACCTGGGGCAGCATTCAAATGGTTTGCTGAAACTGGCTGAGGCGGACAATGACTACCAGTTGTTAATTGGCCAGTTTGATGGGCGGGCCGAGTTGAATCAAGTCCTAGATGGTGCCTACAAGGACAGTTTTGTTTTTATCATCGATGGGGTTTTTGAAGTGCAAAACCGCTTGTTGCATGCTCGCGACGGCCTGTTTTTATCACAAGTACAGGAATTTGATTTCGAAGCTTTGGCCAACAGCTCCATTATTTTAGTATTGACTTTATCTTGATTATTCCACCTGTAAATAAGTTTACTTGACATAAGAAGGGCTGTAAAGGGGTCAATTTCCTTTACAGCCCATTGTCTTGATAAGCCCCAATCGCTTTATAGCAATAGCTAAGAAAACGTTAAAAAATCTCACCTATCCTGAAAAGTCCATAACTTGCGACTTTATTACTAATGCAATTTAGCCTGCTTCATGGTACATCCTGGGGTAGGCATTTTCATTTATAAACGAATTAAGCAGTCTGATTAGGCGTTCTGTGGCTTCTGATTGCTGCTGATAGCCAGGCTGTAGATGACCAATCCGAAGCCAATTTTGTTGACCGCATCACCGATGTTATAGATCAAATCCATAGCTTGGATGGGCAGTATTCCGCTCAATAATCCACCTTCGATGGCCATGTAACCAATGGGATAAATAGCCCAACCTACCAAGATGAACCATCCCAAAATCCGCATCGCATTTTGCAGGTTCGGATCGGCAGAGCTGTTTGCCAATTTTCTGGCACTGCCAAACCATACATCATACGCAATAAATGCATAACCGATGGTGGAGATGGCACCCCAAATCGCTGACTGGCTGCGGAAAACCGTTTCACCCAGATAACCAGTTACAAGCATCCACAATGACCAGAAGATCATGCGCCACATGAGGCTCTGCTTGGCACCGTAAGGCTTCAGGATCAGGTAGAATTCGACGCACATCAATGGCACGGTCAAAATCCAGTCGATGTACCGAAACTCGGTTGGTGAAGTTTGGTTCTCGGCCCAAAAGCTACGCATGTAAAAATAGTGCGCAGCGGCAATTCCGGTAATAAGCGCGGATACGAGCAGGGAGTCTTTCCACTTCCCTTCTACCCGGGTCATTTGGACGAAGAAAAATACGGTTGAGGCCAACATGGCCATTGAACCGATGAAAAAGGTAAAGCCAACGTAATCTCCGGGCTGTAGTTGAGCCAGGAAAAATGGCTGAAAGTTGTTTATTACTAATGCATTCATGATGTAATAGAGTTTATTAAAAAAATGAAGTGTATGCCTAACGAAAGGTTGCTAGAAAGGTTCAAAATATTTAGAGCTTTTCTAGCAGATTTAAAATTTAATTGCCTAATCAAGCACTTTTGATCCCAGTTTAACCGTTACAGGCGGCCCGATTCGGTACAACATTTCGATTAGGATCAAATGAGGTAGTGTAACCAAAGACAAAAAGATGAATAAAATTCCCCATGCAGCCTCCAACTGAATCGACGAGGAATAAGCAATCATCACGATTAATCCCACAATGGCTAATCCACTATAAGGTAGCGCTTCCACGACGTAATCTCTGAGCCGGTACCCGGGTTTTTGTGATTTGAAAAAAGCAATTTGATCCTGTATTGAACTCAGTGCATGCCATCCAGAAAAATACAGGGCGAATCCCAATAAAAGCGGCGTGGATACAAAAAGTACAAACAGAATGGATGCATTTAAAATCTCTGCCCAAACTTCCTGATTGGTCAATTTTCCCCTCATCCAAAGCGCAATGATTGCCCCCAAATTGATGATCGTAATCAATCCAATGCCTCCATTTAATAACTGAGTGGATACAATGGGCAGGGGACGCTGAAGGATCGATTCAACAATGGGTTGGGCCGTCTCAAAATGAGCTAAAATGGGCACAAAAAGCACAAAAGTCCCGTAAACCAAATAAAGCAGAACTCGAAACCCACTATTCAGGCTTACATAATTCCAGTTGGATTGCCCAAAATGGTACATGGAAGTCCCTAAAAAAATCAGCAAACTAAACACTGGGCTCAACCACCACAACAATCCGTAAATCAGCATCAAACCCAAATAGCCGCCATAAAAACCCAGCATCGCTGGCTTTCCCCCTCTCTGCTGAAGCAGTACATGAAAGATTCGATGATCGGTTGCACCATGGGGAATGCCCAAACCTACGATCAGCAATAGCGCTAAAAAAAGGCTCAAGTTCTGGGTTATGCTGGGCAACACCAACACCAGGACAGACATCAGCAAACTAGATAGCCGCAACCAAAAATAGAGTTGAGGGTAACGAGCGGTCATTGATATACAGATTTTGGAGTTAATGGCGCCAATTGATTGATGCCTAAATAAGACTCCCAAACTGCCTGCAGGAATGGCCCTGGCGGCAAACTGGCCAAGATTCGGATCTCTTCACCAATGTGAGTGTCTTCATCTAAAAATTTGAGGATCTGGGGAAAATCGATCTGTTGAAACAGTCGACCAAAAATTGAGGCACCCAAATCTCCTCGCTGGGTCAGGATATGCAACAACAATCGATCATAAAATTCAAATCTTTTGGGGCGTTTGAGTTGGGGGTTGGGCAGCTTTTGTGCGATCAATTGTTGCGCAAGTTGTTTGGTTTGTTCCTGGATGCGTGCAAAAGCGTAACCCGTTGAGGGTTTTACGGCTCCGCCAATGGTACCGATTTGGAAGACGTGCGCTTGCTTATTTTGGGGGGTGGTTTCCATGATCTGCATCGGAATCACGCCAAATTCTTGCTCCTGGATTTCCCAGTACCCGATCTTCAGTGTATTTGTCAGGTATACTTCCAGTGCTGCTTCGTAAGCTTTTTTATCCAGTAGCTCGGTTGAAAATACAGTGAACTCCACCAAGGCTCGCCGAGGTGACGTTGGTAATACATAACAAAAGCGGGTATTGTCGTACTGAGGAACCCTAAAGTCCATCATGGTGGCCGTACTCGGGTCAAAACAATCCTCGGCTGTTTCTATCCACCATCCCGCAAAATGCTGATAAAGTTTGTGGCCGGGCGCGATGTTAGTCGACTGTTTTTGAATGCTGGAGAATACCCATTCCGCTGAAAAACAAGTACCTCCTGCCCGTACGATTGCACCCGTTTCGGCGTCTTCAATGCTTTCGATTTCAGCCTGAAGCAAGGTTACATTGGGTGCGAGGGCAAGTCTTTGCTGAATAAAATGATAAAAATCAGCGGAGCGGAGCAAACAGTAATGGTAAGGATCAATGGACTGGGTTCTTTGTTTACTGTGATCGGCAAACTTTAAATGTTGCCATTGGTGGGTAAACAAGGAATCAAATGGTGTTGGCGATTTACTCCACCAACACCATGTGCGGTCATTATTGTACTTTTGTTCACGGTCCAATACAAGGACATCACCCGCGTAGCCTTGGTCGACTAAATAGTAGGCCAGGCTCAAACCCGAGCAACCTCCTCCTGCGATAATGCAATCGAAGTGTTGTTTCATTTTTTACTAATGCAATTGGATGTAAGACAATAAAAACCGAAAAAGGTTCAGGTTTTTGAAACCATATTTTGCAAATATTGCTCCAGCCAAAACTTTTAACCAAAATCATAACTAAAAGCCTCTGCAGAAGTAAAAAGGCCAACCCCTTTGAGAGGTTGGCCACGCGCATTAAAATACGACTAAGCTAAATCGAAAAAATTATGGCAACAATACTCGATCAATCACGTGCACTACACCATTTGTTGCCAATAAGTTGGCGATGCTGACATTGGAAGCATTCGCTCCGTTGCCTTTACCCAGTACACTTACGGCACCTGCCGCAATTGTTACTTTGACTTTGCCACCTTGCGCAGTAGTCAATTCTACCCCATTGGTCAGGTTGGTAGAGAAAGCCCTAGCAGCAACCACGTGGTAGGTAAGAATGTTTGCAAGGGTAGCTGGATCCGCAGCCTGAATAGAGGCGATCGTTGGGAAACCAGCAGCCTGAAATGCGGCGTTGGTGGGCGCAAACACAGTCAGCGGTCCAGCCGCAGTAAGTGCATTGACCACCCCACTGCCTGCGCGGGTTACCGCAGCTACTAGGTAACTCAAGTTTGCATTGGCAGAAGCCAAGCCTACAATGTTTACCGATGGAGGAAGAATCACTGCGTTGATCACGTGAATCACTCCATTGGAGGCACTGACGTCTGCTTGGGTCACTGTGGCACCGTTGATGGATACACCAGCAGCGTTTTTGGTGATGTAAGCGTCCACATTGCTCAACATTTTGGTCGCTTGATTGTCTCCTGATTGAATGGCGGCTGCATTGATCTTGCTGCCAATCACGTGGTACTGCAATACTGCCTGCAGGGTAGCTACGGGCGTATTGTTGA
>JAIYAV010000001.1 GCA_027488855.1 Saprospiraceae bacterium | reverse complement strand
AGAACACTAATACTGAACAGCCGCCTGACTAACCAGGAGGCTTACAACCAATCCGACGAAGTAATGGGTGTCCAACTGACCTTTGGAGCCGAAGCAGTCGCTGATCGCGCTGCCCTGCGCCAAAACGTCCCCAACCCATTCTCCGAGGAAACGGCCATTGGTTTTTACCTGCCTAAAGCAAGTAAAGCAGTGCTGACGATTCGGGATGTAAAAGGTGCATTGGTTTACCGGGTGGAAGGCAATTACACCAAAGGCAACAATCAGGTGATCCTCAAGGAAAACCAATTGGGCGCCAGTGGGGTGATGTATTACACCTTGGAAACGAACGACTTTACCGATACCAAGAAGTTGGTGTTGCTTAAGAATTAGTAAATCTTTTCATGATAATTCTTTTATATGGGGCGATAAAAAAATAAGTGCTCATTTTGCAAAAGGAACAAATGAGTAAATAATTCATTCCGAGTGCCGTGTCTAATTCTCTGGCTCAGGAAAAATGATCACTTATTTTTGCCCCAAAACTATACTCAACTATATTGTACTTGATTATGACCAATTAGGAGGACCGCTCTGTGGCCCTCCTAATTTTTTTATGAGAAATTTGTTTTGAGGAGAGGAGCATTATTCTCTCCTTTTTTCATGCCGCACAACTATGTATAACTAAAATTTAGATCTAGATTTGAAATGATAATTGATAATCAGTGCGTAATGAAATATTTGTTGCATAAAATGAAATATTTCTTATATCTCCACCCTGCAGTTCCGCGCTAATTTTGGATCATTGGTTTGGTTGTTTTTACTGGGTTGAAGCCCGCCATTCCAATTCGTTTAAGAAGTTTTTTTCGCAGTGTTGTCTGCTTGAGTTTCACCCTAAGATTTACTCTTCCTATTCCCCATGCCACATGGCTTGGGCAGAGCACAAACAAGTACGCTTGTATTCAAATCAAAGTATGATATGCAAACTGTAGTACATTTAGGTGTTTGGAACGTTTTAATTTTTGCGGTGGATTTTCCTATTTTAGGGCTAAGCTTTACCCTGTTTGGCTTGGTTCTAACGATGATTATGGTGCTGCGTCATCAGCTGCCACTCCACAAATTATTGATGCACTCGATGCTGGATGAAGGCCATTTTCAAAATGAAGAAGCCTTTAAAAGCCTGAATTATACCATTGGGCACGACCTCAAATCCCCAGTACGCAACCTGCAACGAATCTTCGAACGATTCAGAGAAAAAAACAATCACTTGCTTGATCCAGAGGGGAAACAGGAAGTAGAGCAGCTTTCGGTACTCATTCAAGACGCCGCAGCTATGCTGGACGGCATCTTGCATTATTCTACTCAAGATCAACTCGACCTCACTTGTTCTACTTTCCAAACCCAGCGAGTGGTTTCCTATCTAGCTCAATGTTTACAGGATGGAAATCAGGATCGAGAATTGATTTTTGAGATACAAGATCTTCCCGATCAAGTGGGAGACCCTTTGATGCTTCGTCAGGTTTTTGACAACCTCTTACAAAATGCAGTGAAATTTTCTGCCCAGGCCAAGCCCGCCGAAATCACCATCGGCTGCACATCATTCGCCAATTGGAACGAGTTTTTTATTCAGGACAATGGCATTGGCATTCCTTCTGAGTCCACGTCGCGCATCTTCGAGCTATTCAAAACTGCACACGATCGCACAGCCTTCAAAGGAACAGGCGTTGGCTTGGCGATTGTTAAACGTATTGTTGAGCGGCACCAAGGCCAAATTTGGGTGGAACCTAATCTTCCTTGTGGCTCCATTTTTAAAATTCGCCTGCCCCGCAGTTTGTAAGTTCTATACCATTGAACCATTAAATGCCTAATATAAGTTGGAATATTCTTGATCCCGTTTAACCTCTAAATGAATGAGGCCATAAAAAAAACAACCTGCAGAATGGATAAAATGGGCGATTGAAATTTTTGCCCCAGAAAGGACAGATTTGCTATTTTTACGTAGTTTCGCGGCGTGAATTTTAAACTATGTTGCCACGCTGTAATGTGCTATTGCTGTGCTTGTTTTGGTGTATAGGTACCCAATTATCCGCAAGTTCTTTTTACTTTGACAAAATCACTACGCGCAGTGGTTTGTCACAGAGTAGTGTTTTTAGCATCATTCAGGATCACCGTGGTTTTATGTGGTTCGGTACTTTGGATGGCTTGAATCAGTACAATGGCCATGAATTCACGGTTTTTCGCTATAAAAAAAACGATCCTCACTCCATTGCCAATAACGATATTAAAGTACTGTTTGAAGACCACAAGCACAGGCTTTGGGTTGGCTTTTTTCAGGGTGGGCTCAATTATTACAATGCCGAAACAGACCAGTTTGTTCGTTTTACGCGCACGGTGGAGGGGGAAAAGCTAGCTGGGGTCATTGTCAATGGTTTTGCGGAAGACCAACGTGGTATGCTCTGGATTGCCAGTACCCAAGGTCTTTTTTGGCTGGATGCTAAGGGCCAGATTCATCACCACCGGGGTGCACTCTCACAAGAAGCGATCAGTTCTGTCTTCACCGATCAGCAAGGCAATCTTTGGCTCGGCACTATGAAGGGTAAGGTCTGGAGAAAAAAAGCCAATACTCAGATTTTTGAGGAGTTCAAGTTACAGATCGACGATAAAGAGCTTGCTTCGTCCCGAATCAATTGCCTGTTTCAAACACAGCGCGGGGACATTTTGGCCGGAACCAAAGGCCAGGGACTTTTTAAACTTCATCCTCAAAATCGGGTGTTTGCCTCCATTATTTATTTTCCTGGAGAACTGGAAGGTCGAAATAATGTACTCAAGCTGGCTTCCAAAGGCAAGCACCTCTGGATTGGTACCGATGGAGGGCTTATCCATGCTGATAACAATCTAAGCTCGGGTAGTTTTGAATGGATCAAAGCTGCACCCAATCGCAAAGGTTTTTTGAGTAGCCATGCCGTATTGGACATCTGCTTCGATCGCTTTGCCAATCTATGGATCGGCCTTTGGGAAGCTGGTGGGGTCAATGTCATTTATAGTCATAATCCACCATTTCGCAGGCTTTCCACTGCTGATGGATTGCCAGTGAATCGGGTGTCGGGTGTGGCGTATGCGCGAGGAAAACACTACGTGGGAACAAGTAAAGGGGTCGTGATTTTTGATCAAAATTTTAAAAAAATCGGTGACCTCCTTAGTGATAAAGACGTCAATGGAATCGCCTATAATGACCAATACCTCCTTTTTGGGGTCTGGAATGAAGGCTTTTATTTATACTCCACCCAAACCGGGGAGTTACAACATTTTACCAAACCCAATACCCCCGGGTTTGAAGGAGTGCTTCGCCTCACCTTTGCGGCTTTGACGGATGATGGGGCCTGGATTTGCATCAGCCAAAATGGAGGATTGATCTACCGTTTGGACTTCGCTACCCGCAAGATTTTACCCCTAACCCGGCTTAAATCTGCTTCTTGGGTCAGTGCCATCTGTAAAAGCACGCAGCCCAATACCCTTTGGGTAGGTACTTCAAATGAGGGGCTGTGGCGCTACAATTTACAATCGCATGCCTGGACCAGCATTCGTTTGAATGATAAACTCGAAGATACACCCAACGAGCGCGACATTGTTTGCATGGAACGCGACTCCCCCCACCGCTTTTGGGTAGGTACACGGGGCGCTGGCCTTTTTTTACTGGATGAATCAGGTAAGGTATTGCATCATTACGACAGCGAAAACGGCCTGGCAAATGGAGTGATCCACAGCGTGCAAAAAGATCACTTAGGCACGCTGTGGGTGTCTACCAATGACGGATTGTCTCGATTCAACCCCAAGGATCATTCTTTTCGCAATTATGGCGAAAAAGATGACCTTGGCGGCAAAGAGTTTATTGATGGTGCGGGTAGCCGAGGTGCGGCTGGGCATCTTTTGTTTGGAGGAGTTCACGGCCTGAATGTCTTTTCTCCGGATAGCATCATGGACAATCCAGTAAAGCCAATACCTACCATTACGGATTTATTATTGCTCAATAAAAAAACAACGCCGCAAAGCAAAAATTCCCCCTTGCAGCAAACCATTGATTTTGCTCGAAAAATCCGCCTTCCCTACCACCAGGCGGTTTCTATTACCTTTGAGTACGTCGGGATTTATTTTCAGCGGAATGCTCAATGTACTTATGCTTACCAGTTAGAAGGTTTCGATCGCAAATGGAACATTGTTGGATCGCGTCGGGCTGCTACCTATACCAACCTCAACCCCGGACATTATGTATTCAAGGTAAAAGCTGCCAATGCTGAGGGAAGCTGGGGTAACACCATAAAATCCATTGAATTGCAAATCCTTCCGCCCTGGTATCTGCAATGGTGGGCCTTTGTAGTGTATGGCCTGATTGTCATCACATTGCTGATCCAATACCGCAACTACATCCGCAATCGAGAACGCCTGAACTCTACCCTACGGCTCAAAGAATTGGAGGCGGCCAATGCCCGCCAACTGGAACAGCTCAAAACTGATTTTTTTACCAATATCTCTCACGAGTTTCGCACGCCGCTCACCTTGATTTTGGACCCCGCCGAACGATTGAGCACAGGGCATGATTTTAACTCGAATCAGGTAAAAAACCTAGCATCCATCATTCGATCCAATGCTCAACGCCTGTCTCGTTTGGTCAATCAACTGTTGGATCTTGCCAAAATAGAAGCCGATAAGTATCAATTACACATTGAATTTCAAGATTTAATCAGCCAGTGTCGGAATGTATTGCAGGCTTTTCAGTTGCAAACTGAAGTGCAGAAAGTCGAAATGAGGTTTAAGGCACCAGTTGAAGAACTTTTTGCCTGGTTTGATGCGGATGCCCTGGATAAAATGCTTTATAACCTGCTGTCTAATGCACTCAAAGCGAATCCTTCCTTGCTGGAATTGTCCATTGCCATCACCTATGATGAACAGGGGCTGGCCCGTTCTTGCCAAATCACTGTTCAGGATAATGGTTCTGGTATCTCCGAGGAGCAGCTGCCCAGTTTATTTAAGCGCTTCTTTCAAGGTCAGTCCAATTCCAATCTCTTGCAACCAGGCACGGGCATTGGCCTTTCTTTGGTTGCGGAATTGGCTCGCATTCATGGAGGGCAAATTGAAGTGCGTAGCTCAGTTCCGACAGGCTCAACGTTTACGCTGTCTTTATCTATTCATGCCACGGCTTTTCCTGCTACCTGGCTCGCAGGTCAACCCATCCAACCACTCACTCCGACTGCAGAGGAAGTGACCCTTATCACCTCTGGTTTGGAGGAGCAAGGCGCTGATGATGCGCGTAAATTAGTGTTGATCGTTGAAGACAATGCCGAAATGCGCACTTACCTTCAGGAGTATTTTTCAAGAAACTTTAACGTGATCACCTGTGACAACGGTCAGGATGCTTATCAGGAAGCCATGCAGCAAATCCCGGATTTGATCATCAGCGATCTAATCATGCCGATTATGGATGGTTTGGCTTTGTGTACAGCAGTGAAAGCGCATGAACTAACTAGTCATATCCCGGTTATTCTGCTGACCTCCCGGGCTTCGGTTGCTAGCCAATTGACTGGTTTACAAGCAGGGGCAGATGATTATGTGACCAAGCCGTTTCACCTGGATTTGTTGTACACTCGCGCTTTGAATCTCATCAAACAACGTGAACTTTTAAGCGCCCGGGTGGCCCGAACTTCTTTGCATTCCTTGTCGCATAAAGAATTACAGATTTCGGAGACGGATGCCAATTTCCTCAAAAAAGCCATTGCCATTATCGATGCCAACCTGGAAGACCCTGATTTTGGAGTAGAAGAGTTGGAGGCCGCTTTGTTTATGGGCAAGATGCAATTGTACCGCAAGTTGACTTCCCTGGCAGGTATGTCTGGCAATACCTTTATCCGTCATATCCGCTTGCAACGTGCCGCCGAATTGTTAGAAAAAAGCAATTTGACGGTTGCGGAAGTGGCTTATCGGGTTGGATTCAATACTCCTTCTTATTTTACCCAGATGTACAAAAAAACTTTTGGGAAATTGCCCAGCGAGCCTCTTTCTAAATAGTAGTGCTGTCGGCCACTGGCTTTTAAAGCTTCGCTTGGCTCTTGCGCTTATGTGGAATAGTACTTATTTTGCATTTTAATTGTTATTGTGTTTTGCTAATCAACAGCCTGGATCATTTAAAATGAGGTACCATGCGAAAAATGATTCAACTATTTTCCTGTGTGGTAGGTGGCTGTTTATTGCTCATAGCTGAGTTGTCAGCCCAAGATTACCTGCCTATCGTAAAGGAAAACGCGGAATGGACCGTGCTGAAAATCAAAGGTAGGACGCAACCAGACCCTAACCTTTCTATATCTTATGACAGTTCTTATGTGAGAACCTGGATAGAAGGGGATACTGTGATTGCAGGAGCTCAGTTCAAAAAAGTATTTCACAGAGAATTTTCACCTGGCCCTAATGTACCTGTGTATCAAGGTGCAATTCGGGAAGCAGACCAAGTGGTAACCTGGATCCCTGCAGTTGGTGAAAACGTGGGTCGATTGGATACCTTGTATAATTTTAATGTTGAAGTGGGAGATACAATTGCTCGATATTATCACATGGGGAGTTTTTACGATTATGTTGGAAAGGTTGATTCGATCACCCTACAGGATGGTATTAAAAGAAAGTGCATTGACATTTATAGGGGCCCCAATAATCAACAAGGTCCAGCGAATACATGGATAGAAGGTGTTGGCGAAATCCGGTTTGGACTGATCTATCCTTTTTGTTCTGCGTTCAATCCAAGATGTTCAGATCAATTTTTGTGCTACAAAGAAAGTGAAAACCTTGTCTTTGAATCCTTCCCTTCGGCTTGTAATCTTTATGAAGGTAAACCAAACACTTTTTTGCCACTTCCCACTAAAAATGTAGAATGGAGTGTATTGGTTAGATTCAGTGACAATTTTCTTGGCCCCATCTATACTACAGACCATTACAGAACATTAGGAGATACGATTATACAAAATAAAATTTTCACGAAATTATACAGAAGCACCGGCAAGTCATTTAACATTGATTCTGCGAAATACGTAGGGGCCTACATTAATGAGTTGAGTTACGTGTTTTTTATCGGTAAAGGCAAATTTATTCCCAGGCTGTTGTATGACTTTAATGCCCCTATTGGTTGGGTAAGCACGACACTTAATTGCAACCCAAACAATGATAAATGCATATTTTATCATCTTGTTTCCAAAGACACGGTCATGTACAACGATCAGGTCAGGCGGACAAGGTTTAACTTTGAAGTGATGAAAAGAGGGGAAAGTGGTTTTATTGAAAGGTATCCATATTCTTGGATAGAAGGTTTAGGAAGTACCCTAGGGATTTTGCCTGATCCATATATTTACTCATTTTCTCCAATTGGTTACCCCGTAATTCAGAAGGACTTACTTTGTTTCAAACAAAACGACACTTTAATCTATACCCATCCTGATTTTTATAAGGGCAACTGCTATATGGATATATTGGACGATGTGGAGACTTTAGACGATCCTAATGTGGTAACTGTTTACCCCAATCCTGTTGTTGACAAACTTTTTATTCAACATGATTTAAACCTGAGCAAAAACACCTCAAGCATTGTGCTCATTGATGTGATAGGGCGGGTGGTTTTGCAAAAGATGCTGGATGCTGCTCTGGTTGAATTGGATGTTTCGACTATAGCGCCTGGCATTTATTTTGTCCAAATCTTTTCTAAAGAGGAGAGGGTCAGATTAAGTAAAAAAATTATAAAGGCAAATTAAAAATTGTTTTATGGCTGTTGATGTGAAAAGAACCCATAAAAATGGTATTCCTGTTGTTGACTTAACAAGTGAAGACATTCGTACTATTAAAAAGGCTAGAGTTAATGATTTGGGGATTTACATCATGATGATTTTTGCATCCTTGTTTTTCTTCTTCTTTACCTTGTTAAGTTCAAAAAAGCCAGAATTTTTTGAAGATGGACCGCCACCTTTGTGGATATCTTACCTAGTCTATATCTTATCTATTGGATTGATGTTTAATGCTATAAAAAATATTTTGTATTATCAAATAGATATTATACGTGGCTATAAACTAGTTATGATTGCAAACTGTAAGAAGTATACTGAATCGGGTGAGGGCGTGAGTCATCATCTCATAGTTGAGGATTACGGGAAAATTGATTTATTTGGTTACAATGAGGAATGTTATTTTTCCCGCTTTTCTGAACAGGAAAAACGGTATGAGATCCATTTGGCTCCTTTGTCAAAAGTGCTATTGTATGTACGGTACATACATTTAGTTCCAGAGGATGGTAGTTTAAGTGAATGATAGCCTGTGCTTTATTAGCATGTGTATTGGCCGATACTATTGAGCTGCCTTCAAAAGCTCAGAATAAATCTCCAAATTCTCCCCATCAAAACACACAAAAATCACCTTTTCCATCTGCACATTAGTCGCCAAAAATCTCTGAACGGTTTCCACCGCAATTTCCGCCGCCCGCTGCTTAGGAAAACGGTAAATGCCCGTACTGATGTTTGGAAACGCTATCGTCTTCACCTCATTTTCAACTGCCAGCTGAAGACTGCTCAAATAAGCTGAGGCCAACAAGGATTCTTCATTGGATTTCCCTTGATTCCAAACCGGACCTACCGTATGAATGACGTACTTCGCCGGAAGTTTTCCCGCTGTAGTAATCACCGCTGTGCCCACTGGACAACTTCCCTGTTTGCTGCGGATTTTTTTGCAATCTTCCAGAATTTCAGGTCCACCAGCTCGATGGATAGCCCCATCCACCCCGCCGCCGCCAAGCAAAGAGGTATTGGCTGCATTGACAATGGCGTCGACAGGGATTTTGGTGATGTCGCCTTGGATTACTTCGATCATGGGTGAAAAGTTATGTTGAGAGAACGTAAAATTATGGATTAATTTGATTGGTAAACTGCGATAGCTCTTGAATCTTGATTAGCCCTGGTTGTCTGCGGACTTTGCTTTGCTTCTGTTTGCTAAAAGCGACAGGATTGAAAACGGATGGAACGGACTAAACGGATTGGAACGGACTTTGACTCGCCTTCGGCTCGTCCTTCTCCGCCGCAGGCGGAAAAAAATCCGTTTTCATCCGTTTAGT
>JAIYAV010000168.1 GCA_027488855.1 Saprospiraceae bacterium | reverse complement strand
CCCGCCTGAAGGGGTGTTTTTTCAATCGTTTTGATGTTGAAGGAATGGTTTCCTTCGTAAAAGAGTGCATTCATCGTTTGTTTGTTGAGGAGTGGAGCTTTAAGGGCGTTCGACCAATTGCAATACATTCCCTTCTGGGTCAAAAAAAGTGCGCACTTTTCCTCCTCCTGTGGCGGGGGAAAGTACGCTTGACCATTTGATGTTGTGCTTGTCCAGATGTTGAATGGCTGCCTCAATGTCATCAACCTTGAAGGCCAGGTGGGACCAGCCTGGAGTGAGGTTGGTGCGTATCGGGCGGGGATTGCCATCAACGGGCAATATTTCGAGGATGGTTGCGTCGGGTGCTTTGAGCAACCAAATAGGGCGGGGGTCTAGAAACAAACGTTCATAGCCCAAGACCTCACAGTACCAGCTGGCTAATGCTTCTACATCTTCAGCAGCAACAGCTGGATGGTCGATTCCTTTGATTTTGAATGGATGCATAGTTGGTTGTTTATCCTGGGGAGATTGCTCTTTCCAGTATTTGCAGGAGGTTACCCTCCGGGTCAAAAAAATTCCTGACCCATCCGCCGCCAATGGCAGGAGAAAGTTCGCCACCCCAAATTATCTGGTGCTGATCCAAATGGGCAATGGCTGTTTCGATGTTTTGTACCCGCAAGGCCAGGTGAGACCACCCCGGCGTCCAGGTGCTGCGTTGGGGGCGTTGGGTCTCGTCTTTGGGCATGATTTCGAGGAGGGTTCCATCGGGTGCCTTGAGCATCCACACGGGTTTGGGGTGTTGAAACCAGCGTTCGTAGCCCAAGACTGTACAGTACCAGTCGCTCAAATCCTCAACATCGTCAGCTGCTACTGCTGGATGGTCAATGCCGAGCAGGCCGAGGTTCAGTGGAATGTTTTTTGTTCCTTCTGACATGTTTACATTTTTTGTAACTGATATTGGTTGTCTTTCAACACCACATCCCACTGCCGCCCATGCCCCGAAATCATTGAAAACGAAGTAGCCATTTCATCCTGCAATTGCAAAGTCCACTTGCGGGTGTCACTTTGGAGGGTGTAGCCATGGGCATCGACTTCCAATCGCCATTGATCCAACTGATCTGGTTTGTCTAGGGCGATGGCGTGTACGACAGTCCTTGCCACCTGCCTTTCTTTTTCCGTAAAGCGGAACAACAAGCCAGTTCCCGAGTGGCCCTCGCCCAATTGATTGGGTTCAGGGTGGTAAGCATCGTGTAAGTAAGCATAGACTGGATAAGACCAATTGCCTTCTCCGCCGTGGAATAGTTTCATGCCTGCACGTTGGCGTTTTACGGTCAGCACATTGCCGTGGTTTTGCCATTGGGTCTGGCCATTTCTATTGTTGACCATCCAATTCCAGAGGGTGGTGACGGGTTGATGAGCAGTAATGTGGTCAATCACAAAGAGCGTGTGGCTACCCGCTAAAACCCAAAAGCGGGAAAAGGTTTCGATCGGATCGCCATAGGCTTTGCCGACTTCGGCGCCTATCACCGACACCACATCGTCTTTGGCCGCTATCAGACGACGGTCGCCTCTGATGATGGGTTTGCCAGCCCGACCATTGCGGATTACCCGGCGGGGAAATACACTTTTTTGCTCCAACAAGGCTGCTTTAGCCAGGTCTTCCTGCAAGCCGAGCGCTTCTTTTTCAATCAAAAATGTGCAAGTATTGTGGGTTTGGGAGCTACTTTCCAGCCCATGAATCAGGTTGCGGTAACAGCTGTGCCCAGGGTCGGCTAACAAACGCTCCTGGTTGTGGACAAGGATAAAACTGTTCAAATCGCCGTGCAAATGCCCTAGTCCATTGAGTGGCTCGCTGCCGCCGTTGATGGCGACGATGGTTTTACCCTCCCAGGCATCCCGGATGAAAGCGTTGCCGTTGGTAAATGAAGTGGTCAGGGGCAAATTGGCTTGTTCTGGAGAGGAGCTTTGAGCCGGGTAGCATAACAGGGGTAAAGTCAAAAACCCCCAGTCGTTGCGCATGCCCAAGGTGGCCAAATCGTGCGGTCCCTGGGTAGGTGTGTTGACATAGTATCGTTCAAAAAGCCATTTAGCCAAGCCTTTTTCGGTTTCCAGATTGCTGCGGGCAGCGACGTACAACAATAGATCACCCGAGGGCCGAAAGATGGCGGCGCTATCGTTAAAATTGGCCGCTCTGGCGCGAGGCTCATCACCCCAATCTGTTAATTGTTTTTGGTAAAACATACTGGTAGCAAACCAGTAGATACTCTTACTGATCGTATTGGTCAAGGTTGAGTCAAAAAGTTGGGGGTAGCCTCTTAGCACCGCTTCATGGGCAAAGGTCAGGGACAGGGCTAGATAATTGCCGTACTGCAGGGATTCACCGTAAGATCCATCCGCCTGGAGGGCTTGCGGGCAAAGCTCGAGTTCGGGCAACAGTTCCTTGAGTGCCCCTTCATCTTCCAGTACAACACTGGCAACGATGGCACCACTGGCCAAAACGCTACGCCAATTGGCCAAGTGTTGGTTTTTGTCCAACCAGCGCCGACAAAGTGTAAGTCCTTTTTCCTGTAAGGCTTTTTGGATTTCTTGTTGCTCTGTGTTGGAAAAGGCCTCTTTCGCCAAGTCATATACTGCGGATACCCCCCAGCAAAGATGAGCGGTTTCCAAATGCCCGGTCAGCGGTTCGCTGTGGTCGCGAAACTCCGGGCCGACCCAATCGTAGGTGGGCTTTCGGACAATATCGAGTGTAACAGAATTGAGCCAATGAGCCAATTCGGGCGAAGGTTCCAACGCGTAAAACATCGCAGCATCAGAGAGGTATTCGGCGGCGGAATGCCACCAAATGGTGGTGGCCTGGGGGCCTAAGAGATTTCCCCAAGCTACCCGCTCGTAAACGCGTTTTTGTAGCGCATCGAAAAAAATCGCTACCTGGGAATCGCGGTTGTTGCGTTCGCTGGGAAAGGTTACTTTTTCGCTATCGCTGAGAAATATTGGCATGTTGGATTGCTTATTTATGCGCTGTGCTGGTACAAGTCTCTGACTTGTACCCATTATTTCTGCGTCTCTGACGCACACGCAACGCTCAAATCAAGAACTTTTACACGTCAGAGACGTGTGGATAATGGTACAAGTCTGGAGACTTGTACCAGCGTCGAGACTTGTACCAGCGTCGGTATCGTTTAGAAATACCCACCATTTTTAACCACCTCCGTTGGGGTCATCCCACTTTCCACCATCCCACGGATGTCGTCTTCTTTGAGCAACAGTTTTTCGGCAGCAAGCAATACCTCGTAGGCAATCGCCTGAGGAATGGAGATCACGCCGTCGATGTCACCAAAAATCCAATCGCCCGGATTGACGATGACCTCACCCATGAGGATGGGCTTCAGGTAATGGTACATTCTAAAGCGCCCTAGCATGCCCGTATTGGCCTTGTATTTGTGAAACACCGGAAAACCTTGATCCAGGATGGCCTGAGTATCCCGAATGCCATTGATGACTGCCCCCCTACAACCAATTTTCATGGCGGCCATGGTCATTACCTCACCCCATTGTGAGGTGACGGTGTCGCCCGTACAATCCCATACCACTACCGAATCGGTGTGTAGGGCTTCGAGCATTTCTGCGCGCATCTCAAATTCACCCTCGGTGGTAATATCGGGGCCACCTTTGACGGTAAATGCCATCCCAGCCAGTTTCATTTCTTCCCGCAGAGGCGCAAAAGCAGAAGGAAGGCTCGTGGCGTGCATTTGATAATTAAACCTCAGCACATCGTTTACTGCACCAGTGTACAGTTTTAAATAGCGTTCTCGCATTTCGGCAACCGGAATGGGGAAAGGCGAATGTGCAGTTTTTCCGTTCTGATTCATTGTGCTAAAAATTTCATGTTGTCAAAATTGATCTCCCGAATCAGCACATACTCGGGCTGATCCAATACGAATAAAATCACCCTGGCCACGTCTTCTACTTTCAAAAACTTTTCGCGGGGAACCTGACGATCGCCCCAGTAATTGCTATCCGTAGGGCCAGGGTTGATGTCGGTTACCTTGATGCCAAGTTTCAAGGCCTGATCAGCAAGGCCGCTGTTGAGTCCCCTTGCCCCAAACTTCGACGCGCAATAAATCGGCGCATTGGGATTGGTGCGTTGGCCGGCCATGGAGATCACCGTGAGGATATGCCCCGCTTTATGGGGTTTCATGATTTTTAGGGCTTCCCTGTTGCACAAAAAAACGCCCCGCACGTTGACGTTCATCATTTGCTCGAAGGTGTCGAGGTCGGTTTCAGCCAGATCGGTAGAGAGTAGCCCCAAACCTGCGTTGTTCAGCAAAACATCCACCGTTCCGAAAGCATCCAAACAGGCTGCAAAGCCCGCTTTGACCTCCGCTTCGATGCTGACGTCGCCCCGAAAAGAGCGCAGGTTTTCGTGCGAAATTGCATCGCTGAGTTGATGAGTGCGGCTAAAATCAAAAACTTTTGCGCCAGCATCCAACAACAAAAGGGCAGTAGCTTTGCCAATTCCACCGGATGCACCAGTGATAAAAACGACCTTATTTAGCAAGTAACTCATGGTGTTTGGTTTTTCTAAAGTATAAGAATGCGGCTACAATCAGGCATAAAATACCCGCCCCGAGAGCCAGTTGTCCACTTAATAGGTTGCGTGAAGGGAATCCCATGATGACAAACATCAAGCCCGTAAGCCCGAACGCGATGCCGTAAATCAATTTGATGGCATCTTTAAAAGCGTCCAGCTCATTGGTTTCTGCTTCGGGTACGAAGGGTACGGTTAATTTATGGAAAAAAGCATTGACCCGCTGGTTGTACGCGCTGTCTTTGGAAGGAAAATAGCCTGAAATGATAAACAGGATGACACAAAACGCAATTTCGATCAGGGTGGCGACTTCCCAGGTGATGGCTTTGTTCAGGTTCAAAATAAAACCCAAGGCTGTGCCTAAAAACAAGGTGGCCATGGCACCCCAGGGCTGCGGTTTGCGCATCAATACCCCAAAAATAACCGGCACAATCATCGGCACCGCAAAGACGCCTGCCAACAACTTGTTGGCTTCAAAAGCCCCGCCAAAACCACCCACAAACAAGGCCCCAATGGTCACGATGAATCCCACCACCAGGGTCATGACCCGCCCCACCAGCAGCGCTTCGGTGCCACTGGCGTTGGGCCGGAAGATGCGTTGATAAATGTCCCGGGTAAGCACACTGGCCGTAACGTTGTACTCGGCACTCAATACCGACATAGTCGCCGCAAACATAGCCGCAATCATCAAACCCATGATGCCCGCTGGCAATAGTTCCAGGCATAAACTCACATAGGCCATTTCTGGATTTTCCAAATTGGGCAAAATGACCCGCGCGGCCAAGGGTGGGAACAAAAAGATGACTGGAAAAATGAAAAAGAAAAGTGCCGAAAGCAAGCCCAATTTCTGCCCATCGCTCTCGTTTTTGGCGCTGTAAAAGCGTTGGATAAAAGTCCAGTTGCCGCTGTAACGGATGATGATCAGCACATAATAAGCTACCAAAAACAGAGGCATTCCTTTTTTGCCATTGAACCAGGTCATGTTTTGTGGAATGACTTCGTACATGTGTTCAAAACCCCCAGCGGCTTGATAGGCTAGAGGCACCAGGATCAGGGTGGCAAAAAAGAGGATCACAAATTGTACCACATCGGTAACAATTACGGCCCAAAAACCACCCACTACGGTGTACAGCGTTACTACAGTGCCACATACAATCACGGCGGTTTCAAAAGAAATGCCAGAGGCGGCGGTCACAAAAAGGCCGATGGAATAGAGCTTGATCATGTCGTCGAGCAGCTTAAAGGCTACCCCACTCCAGGAAAAAATCTGGCGGATCGGGGCGTTGTAGCGGGTTTCCAAAAACTCAACCGGACTGATGATGCCTGCCCGCTTCCAACGTTTGGCGAAGAAAAAAACGGCCAAAAGGGAGGGAAAAATGGTGCTCCACAATACGGTGATGGCCACCAGACCATCCTGATAAGCGATACCTGCATAGGCCACAAAGATGAAGGTACTGAACTTGGTCATGAAGTTGCTGATCCCGCCAGCTACCCAGGATACGCCACTCCCACCTTTGAAATAATCGTTGATGTTTTTGACAAACCTGCCCAAAAAAATCCCGATGGCCGACATCATCACCATGTAGAGAATGATGGCTGAATAATCGAGCGTTTGAAGTTGATTCATTTCAGTTTGTTTTCAAAGGAGTGATAAAGTGCTTTTCTCTGCCAGAACAACTGGATAATCGGAGACGGGGATGCCGCTAAAGACAAACTGGTTTCCCGATTTTTTCCACTGGCCTTTGGGAATTTCAGAAACCTTGCCGGTAATCAAATCCACCAATACCGGTTTTTTGAAAGATCCCTCTACCGTTATGGTCGTCAATTTTGGCTCATAGGCATCCGCAGGGCGAGCTTCACCGCTCCAGAGGGTGATCAGGGTTCCTACTTTTGCTTTGTGTTGGTATTGAAAGGCATACACGCTGGGCTGATCGGTGGTCGGTTTGGTTTTCAACAATTCGATTTGGGCATCAAACAGTGAAAAAACGTGTTGGGCAGCTTTGTAAGTCATTTTGGGGCGCTCGATGGTTTTGTCGGGATTGGTTTTGAGCAGGCCCTTGGTATTGAGCCCCACCATGTGATCGCCAGGGCCATAATGGATGTCGCTGATGGTAAACAGGTTGGTGGCGATGCCCCG
Organism: Saprospiraceae bacterium; assembly: GCA_027488855.1. Lineage (GTDB taxonomy): Bacteria > Bacteroidota > Bacteroidia > Chitinophagales > Saprospiraceae > Haliscomenobacter. The sequence continues at coordinate 1,175 of JAIYAV010000168.1, read as the reverse complement.
ACCGTGATCGCCGAGCATGCGCCGCAGGTCCCATTTAGCCTGGGTGAGTTCGGACCAATCCTGGTCGGTCATAGCCCCTATCGTGGTACCTTTGGCCTGGGAAGGGGCTCCATTTTCGCCCTGCATAAATACCACACTGGGTTTGTAACTCCAGACGATGGCCCGCAAGCGTTCGATGTGTGGATACGATAAGTCAGGATTGTGGGAATAACCGTGATAGGTAAAAATATCAATCAAATCAAGGGCATTGTTTTGTTTGAGGTACTCCATAAAATCCCGCGCAAAGTCGAGTTTGGTGACGCTCGCCATGCCCAGGGCAATGAGTTGAGCATTGGGTTGAATGCGCTTGACGATACGGGCCGTACGGGTGTAAAACTCCGCGATTTGTTTGCCAGTATGTTTGGGATTAATGTCGGGTTCATTCCAAATTTCCCAGGCGGGTACTTGGTTTTTGTAGCGCGTGACCATTGCTTCCACCCAATTGTCCCAAGCTTGTAAACCTTCAGGAGAGGTCGGAATATGACCAGCCAATTTAGCCTCGCCACCGCCTTCATAAATTGGATTGCCATAAGACAATTCCACCCAAGGGGAAACGCTCCGGCTGGCGGCGTCGGGAATCACGGCATCCAGCCAGGCAAAATCATAAACCCCTTTGACCTTTTCACACTTGGACCAGCCACCTTGTAAACGAATGCGTTTGGCACCGAGTGGCCCGAGGTAGGTTTTATAGGACTGGTAATCGGTGTAATCTCGATCCAGGGTTTCGCCACCGATCGACCAGGTGCTGCTGGCAATGTCTTTGGCATCGCGGGTTTTGAGTTGACCGATTACTTTCCAATCGGCTTGGGCTTGAGCGGAAACCACACCAAGCATCATTAAGGTGAGTAATAAACCCAAAAGTTTTTGCATGGCTCAATAATTTATCAACGATTTATCGATGATCAAAATGGGAGCATCGTATACTGGAATGGCTTTGAACGTGTAGGTATTGGCTTGTTTGCTCCATTGTGTCGTTGGAATTTCGTACACCCCTCCGCTCAGGATATCGACATAAACGGGTTGCTCAAAATTGCCATTCAAAAAGGTAAAGTTGAGCTCGCGGGTTTGGTTGGTATTCGTTGGGATGTACTCATCTACCCAAATGGTAAAAACCTGTTTTTTGGTTTGTTTGTGTT
>JAIYAV010000044.1 GCA_027488855.1 Saprospiraceae bacterium | reverse complement strand
CTTGCCCTGAGACATACAGGTTTTGATACCCCGAAACAAAACTTGAAAAATCACTAGCTGTAGACACATCAATGCGGTAGCCCGTAACGCCTGGAACTGTACTCCAGTTTGCGGTGAAACTATTGGCACCAATTGTGGAAGCCGCATTGGCAGTTGGAATAGCTGGAATTGGATCAATAAGTAAGTCATCAATGTCAACAATTGCTGTACTACCGTTTATAACAAATTTTAAATCTGTAATTGTTTGAGTGGCTGATTGGATGACTACATCTTCAAATAATTTTACCGTACCCGCCCAAATATCCGCTCTATCGTCAGCGATAGCCTCGTTGCTGCCATCAGGTGCTCTATACGTTGTTGCAGCTCCTGAATTGTTGACTACCCAAGTTATAGCCTGAGTGCCACTTAGACTTGTACTATTGGTGCCATTGGTAATGTCCCGTATCACAAAGGTACCCGCAGTTGTAGTGGTGTTAAGTGCAAACCTGGCATAGTTATTTGCGTTTGATTCAGCCGAGTTGGCTGTACCATAGGCAGATCCAATCTGAAAAACGCCAAAGGAAGTAGCAGCAGTTGTAGAACCACTAACCGCCAGGTTGAACTTATACATTAAGGTAGAAGGCGTAGGGGAAAAGTCGGTAGTTCTGGAAAATGAGCCAGCGTTCCCACTTGCGGACCGATCAAACCTTAATTTGTTGTTTGCGCCGCCAGTATTAATTGAGAGAACAGTACCTGCTCCAGAAACTGAAATCGCATTAAACTGACCATTGTTAGGGGCAGCATTAACGTAGCTGCTCACTGTAGTCGAACTACTAAAATCCTGTTGAAGCAATTGCGCCTTTACCTCCGCACTCCAAAGAAGGATGCCTAAGCAAAACAACAATGATCCCAAGAGAGTTGGCTTGGTTACATAAAGTGGTAAAGGAGTCTTTTTTGGAAAAAAAGAAGAGAGGTACAAAAAAGCAAAGTAGAGCTTCTTCATGAGATTTTGTGATTTGTCAGAAATAAATACTAAAAAGGTCGTCGTATCACAAATGTACTCCACCCGTTTTAAAAACAGGTCAAAACCCAATCAGTTAATTTCCCCAAAAGCAAAAACTTAACATTGAAATATTGGTCTTTCTTCCTTTTTTCTTCTCATTCAAACAATCTTTACTTCACAACTTCTTCACCAAATAAAAATAAGTCGGAAAGTGGTCACTATACCCCCCTTGAAACTCCGCGCCCACATAAGATCGAAACGGATAGCCCTTAAACTGCCCCGATTGCTGGCGCATGTAATTCGGCCCATGCACATTGGCTTGAAAATACTGGTAACCGCCCACTTCCGGCTGAATCCAGGCCGGAGACAAAATAATCTGATCAAACAAACTCCAGGCATCGCGGTACGCTAAAGTGCCTAGGCCTTTTTTGTAGAGGTTGTAAAAGGGATTAAAAGTGTCCCCTTTGCGTACCTCTTCCTTGTCTTTTTTGCCCCGCAAAACCTCTTTTACACTGTTGTTGATAGGATCATCATTAAGGTCACCCATGACGACAAATTTTGCGTTAGGGTTTTGTTGGAGCAAGGAGTCGCAAGCTTTTTTGCACACCCTGGCCGCAGCTACCCGCCAAGGCTCTGATACTTTTTCACCCCCACTGCGCGAAGGCCAGTGGTTGACCATCACGTGAATGGGCTCGCCATCAAACACACCGCTTACCAGCAAAACATCCCGGGTAAAGTTGCGCTCGTCGCCTTGATAAATGAGTACAGGCAGGCTTTTGCTGGCCGTCACCCTAAAATATTTGGGGTTGTACAAAAGCCCCACGTCAATGCCCCGCTCATCAGGAGAATTGTAGTGTACGATCTGGTAATTGCGGGCAGCGATGGCGGGTTCTTTCACCAGATCTTCCAGCACAAAGCGGTTTTCTACTTCGGATACGCCCAGAATGGCTACTCCATCTGGCGTTTTTTCCACCCCCAATTCAGCAATCACCTTGGCCATATTGGCCTGTTTGTGTTTGTATTTGTCCTCCGTCCAGAGGTATGACCCAGTAGGCAAAAAGTCTTCGTCATTGATCGTTGTGTCATTAACCAGATCAAAAAGATTCTCCAGGTTGTAAAAGCCGATGGCGGCGATCTTGTAGCGATCTTGCGCCGAAATGGGCAAATACAAGCCTGTACAAAAAATTAATGCTAAAATAACGCTTGGAAATGCCCCTCTTGCCTTCATGTTTGGTCGTTTTATTACTTTTGCAAAGGAAATGCACAATTGTGGAAATCCGTGCTTTAACTGGTAAAATAATAGTTAAAAATACACTCACATGCACAAAGCTGCCAAGCGTGGTTTCATCCGCTTGTTACTGCTGTTGTTCTTCCCACTCGGAGCCTTCGCTCAAGAAGTACAAGTCAACGGACAAATTCTGGATGCACAAACGGGCAAAGGGCTCTCTGGCGTAGAAATCCGCCTCCCTACCCTGACCTTTTTCAGCAACGCCGAAGGTTTTGTGGATTTTAAAGCCAACATTGGCCAATCCAACGAGCTGGTCATTACCGTCTTCAAATCCGGTTTTCAGGAAAAACAAATCACCGTGCAGCCGCAAGGCCGCAATCGGGTCAACCTTGGAACACTCAAGTTGGAATCCAAGGAAGGTACCGACGCCCTCTCCGCCGAAGAGTTTGTGCCCGTCGTCACCCTTAGCGAAAACGACCTAGACAGCGACGGCGACCAAAACGTATCTGGTTTGTTGACGGCTTCCAACGACGTTTTTGTCAGTGCTGCCGCCTTCCAGTTCAGTTTCACCAACTTCCGCATGCGCGGGTACGATGGCCAACACAACGACCTGTTTTTCAATGGCATTCCCATCAACGACGTGGAAACAGGTTTCCCCGGTTGGAACCTCTGGAGTGGCCTCAACGACGTGGTGCGCAGCCGGACCGCTTCGGTAGGTTTGGCCCCAAATTCCAACGGGTTTGGGGGCTTGGGTGGCATCACTGCTCTGGATGTGCGGGCTTCCCATCACCGCCCACAATTGCGGGTTTCCTACGCGGCGTCCAACCGCGCCTATCGGAATAGAGTCATGGCCACCTACAGCACGGGACTAACGGCTAGCGGCTGGGCATTTACCGTATCGGCTTCCCGCCGTTGGGCGCAGGAAGGTTACATCGACGGTACTTTTTACGACGCTAACGCCTATTTTGTTGGGGTGGAAAAAAAGTTAAACGACAATCATTTCCTCAGTTTTACCGCGCTGGGTTCACCCGTAAAAAGGGGCCGCAGCGCCCCTGCGACCAAAGAAATGTACGACCTAGCAGGTAGTAATTATTACAACTCTTTTTGGGGCTACCAGGAAGGGGAAAAGCGCAATGCCCGGGTGCAAAACACCCACCAGCCGCTGGCCGTATTGCGCCACGACTGGCAAATCCAGGAAAAAACCCGCCTGACCACCGCCATTGGTTACCAAACCGGGCGAAACGGCACCACCGCACTGGATTGGTACCAGGCTCGCGACCCACGACCCAACTATTACCGCCGCTTGCCCAGCTATATCCAGAGTGATCAGGCTGGCGAAGTAGAGACCTTATTGCGGGAGAACGAATCTTTGCGGCAAATCGATTGGGGCTATTTGTACAACGCCAATCGGGGCAACACTTTGACCATCAATAATGCAAATGGCATCCCGGGTAATTCGGTGACGGGCAAACGCTCCCAATACGTGATTGAAGAGCGCCGCTTCGACCGCAGCCTCCTGTCTTTCAACTCCAACATTGAAAGCTCTATCAGCGATCTGGCGAAGGTTTCCGGTGGGGTCAGCTACCAACAGCAAAGCAACCACAACTTCAAGACCATCAACGACCTACTCGGTGGCGACTTTTACCTCGACATCGACAAGTTCGCCGAATTCATTGACACGACGGGTGGTGGTTCTTTTATCCAAAACGACATCAATACCCCCAACCGCATCCTGAAAGCAGGCGACCGATTTGGCTGGGATTACACCAACGAACACCGCCGCTACAACTCCTGGGCACAAATGGAAATTTATTTGCCCAAGTTTGATTTGTTTGTAAGTGGTTCGGTAGGCAATACCAGCTTCTGGCGCAAAGGCAATGTCACCAATGGTAAATTCCCCGAGAATTCCGGCGGCGAAGCGCCCAAACAGAGTTTCCTGGAATACGCTGCCAAAGCTGGCCTGACCTTCAAAGCCGATGGCCGCAACTACTTCATGCTCAATGCCGCCTACATGGTGCAAGCCCCGCAGGTGCGCAATGCATATGTGTCGCCACGCACGCGGGATCAGGTTCTACCGGGTTTAAGCACCGAAAACATCACCAGCATCGAAGGTGGGTATTTGTTGCGTTCGCCTTACCTCAAAGGGCGTTTGATCGGGTATTACACTCAAATCAAAAACCAGAACCGCATCAACAATTTCTACCTGGACAATGCCCTGATCGAAGACGACGGTAGCGCCTCAGGTGGTTTTGTCAACTACACCATGTCGGGCATCAATACCCAGCACGCCGGGATCGAATTTGGTCTGGAATGGGCTTTTTCACCGGGCTGGAAAGCCAGTACTGCCCTGGCAGCGGGCCAATACATCTATACCTCCCGCCCCACCATCGGCGTGTACCTCGATAACCTGGCCTCCAAACTGCGTGAGGACGTAGCTTACATCAAAAACTTCTACGTGCCCAATATGCCCCAAACGGCGGGCACCATTGGCATCAGCTACAACTCGCCGAAGTTTTGGTTTGCCAACATCAACTTCAACTACTTCGACGACATTTACCTGGACTTCAACCCCGATCGCCGTACGGTGTCAGCAGTATCGTACGTGGCGACTCCAGAGTTTTCGAATCAGGTGGTTGAACCCGGTTCGCCACTTTGGAAAACCATCATTGAACAGGAGAAAGCGCCAGCGGCGTACACCCTGGACTTTTTTGGGGGGAAATCTTGGAAGATACGCAACGTTTTCCTGTATTTGAATGTAGGGGTAAACAACATCCTGGACAAAAAGGACTTCATCACGGGTGGTTTTGAACAATTCCGCTTCGATTATGAAGGCAAGGATGTCAACCGTTTCCCCAGCAACTATTTTTATAGTTTTGGCCGGAACTACTTTGTGAGTCTGGCCTTACGCCTGTAAAAGTTGAGAAGTTGAGAAGT
>JAIYAV010000209.1 GCA_027488855.1 Saprospiraceae bacterium | reverse complement strand
TCCGTGGGTTGGGTGTCGTAGGCCCATTTGATGTAGATGGCACCCCAGGTAAAGCCGCCGCCGAAGGCAGTCAGGATGATATTGTCGCCTTTTTTGAGCTGACCTTCCCATTCCCACAAACAAAGGGGCAGGGTTCCCGCCGTAGTGTTCCCGTATTTTTGGATGTTGATCATGACCTTTTCCATTGGGAATTTGGCCATATCGGATACCGTTTCAATGATCCGGCGGTTGGCCTGATGAGGTACCAACCAGGCAATATCATCAGCCACCAAGTTGTTGCGTTCCATGATGCGCAGCACCACGTCCGACATTCCTGATACTGCGGCTTTGAAAACTGGCTTACCGTTTTGGTAGACGAAATGTTCCTGATTCACAACCGTATCGATGGTAGCTGGATAGCGTGAGCCACCCGCTTTTTGGTAGAGGTAATGCTGTCCAATCCCGTCGCTGTGGTGCAAGGAATCCATTACGCCAACTTCTTCCTCCGTAGGCTCCAACAAAACAGCGCCACCTCCATCACCAAAGATGATACAGGTAGTCCGGTCGGTATAGTCAATGATGGAAGACATTTTATCTGCGCCGACCACAATGACTTTTTTGTGTGAGCCCGACTCTACAAACTTGCTTGCAGTGGTGAGCGCATACAAAAAGCCCGAACAAGCGGCATTGATGTCGTAGCAAAAAGCATTTTTGATGCCTACTGCATCAGCAATGATGTTGGCAGTATCAGGAAATGGCATATCGGCGGTTACCGTAGCACAGATCAGCAGGTCGATTTCTTCGGGGAGCGTATTGGTTTTGGCCAATAGTCCTTTGACGGCATTGATGCCGATGATTGAAGTACCTTGCCCCTCGCCTTTGAGGATGCGGCGTTCGTGGATCCCCGTACGGGAGGTAATCCACTCGCTGGTGGTATCCACCAGATTCTCTAGCTCTTGATTGGTCAGAACGTACTCAGGAACCCAGCCCTGCACGCCTGTAATCGCAGCACGAATTTTAGACATAGCATTGGATTTGAATCCAGTTGGCAATTTGCGAGCGCAAAAATATCAATAATCTTTTGCTTGTTGACATTTAATTTAAAACCGCAGTGCTTTTACGGTAGGAAATCAGCCAGAGCCCCAGCATGGTCAAGAGTCCATTGACGGCGATGTTGAGGAATCCGAACTTGAAACCATACAGTTTTTCGGCATATACGTCAATGGTATAGGTCAAAACCGGAGCAATGATACAAACCAGCACAACCCATTGATCGCGCACGGCCCGTTTGGAAAGGATACCAAACATGAACAAACCAAGCAATGGGCCGTAAGTATACCCCGCGATTTTGAACAAACTACTGATGACCGCATCGTTGTTGAGTAGCTTAAACACCAGGATTTGCACCAAAGTCAAGAGGGAAAAACCAACGTGTACCCAAACCCGAGTCCGTTCTTTTTGCTGCTCTGGCGCATTCGATTTGTTGAAATTGAGAAAGTCGATGCAAAAAGAAGTGGTCAAGGCGGTCAATGCTGAATCCGCACTGGCGTAGGTACAGGCAATGATGCCCAGCATAAAACAAATGGCTGTGGCCACCGACATGTGGTTTAGGGCCAGAGTGGGGTAAACTAGGTCAGAATTGAGTTTCCCGCTAGCGTTCATCGGCAGTTGAATGCCTTCTTTGGCGGCGTAGAGGTACAACATGGCACCCAGCGAAAGAAACAGGATATTGACCAAAAGGAAAATAGAAGTAAAGGTCAACATGTTCTTTTGGGCGTCCCAGATGTTCTTGCAACTCAGGTTTTTTTGCATCAAATCCTGATCCAAACCCGTCATGGCAATCGCGATCAAGGCTCCACTGATGAACTGTTTAAAAAAGTTGTTCGGGTCGCCGATGCCGCTGTCGAAGAAAAAGACGCGCCCGTATTCACTCCGGCTGATTTCGCCAAACATTTCGATCACATTCCAGCCCAGTGCATTGCTAATGGTGTAGACGCTGAGCGCGAGCGCGGACAACAAAAAGATGGTTTGCAGGGTATCTGTATAAATAATGGTAGCTACCCCACCTTTAAATGTGTACACCCAAATGAGCCCAATGGTGATGACCACGGTCAGCCAAAAAGGGATTCCCATTGGGCCTGTCACAAACATGTCCACCACATTTGCTGCCAAAAACAGGCGGAAGGATGAACCAATGGTGCGCGAAATCAAAAAGTACGCCGCACCGGTTTTGTAGGCGTAAAAACCCAGACGTTCCTCCAAATAGGTGTAAATGGAAGTCAGTTGCAAACGATAGTACAAAGGCAGCAATACCGTAGCGATGATGAAATACCCAAAAAGGTTGCCCAGCACCAATTGCAGGTAGGAAAAAGCCTGGTTGTTGCCCCCAGCGCCTACCACACCCGGAATGGAAATAAAAGTAACCCCCGAGATGGAAGTACCTATCATGCCAATAGCGACCAAAATCCAAGGTGCTTTGCGCCCTGCCAAAAAGAAGGAACTATTGTCGGCGTTGCGGCTGGTGCGCCAGGCCACCACAATGAGCATCGCAAAGTACGCAATGATCAGGGTAGCAATCAATCCGGGAGAGAGTACGGCTGCGAACATAGGTGAAGGGTCGTTGGGGCAACCCTTTCGGTTGCCCTTTTTGATAAATCAATTATTCTTGAGCACCTTCTTTATTAGTCGGTGTCTGATCTACATCTTCGGCAGGTTCTTCCTGAGTGGTCGATTCTTCCGATTCTTCCACTGTAGGTACTGCTTCCTCGGCAATCTCCACTGCTACTACTGGTGGTGTTGCAGTCTTTGCTGGTTCCTGTTTTTGGAACAAAAAAGGAATCATCAAAAACAAACCCAGCATAATAGACATATCTGCCACATTAAAGATGCCTGTGCGCAAGGTGCCGAAGCCCATGTTCATAAAGTCGACCACCCGGCCTTCCATGATGCGGTCGTAGATGTTGCTCAAGCCACCGCCCAGGATGAAGCCAAAAGCTGCCTGCTGCACCACGTGTAAATTTTTGGCAGTCAGTACATGGAAAAAAATGTACAGCAAAACCAAAACGGGCACCACGGCCAATACCCAATAACGCAAGGTATCGTTCATGTCTGAACCCAAGCTTAAAAATGCTCCGGTATTTTCGGCATACACCAGGCGAAATACATCGTTGAAGTAGGACTGCATGGGTTGTTCCTTCAGCGTATTAACCGCCCATATCTTGGTCAGTCGATCCAATGCCGTAGCCAGTAATCCGGGAATCAACAGTACGAGGAGTCTTTTTTGCCACATGTCTTATACTTTCTGTTCTTTAGCGTTCAACGCTGGTTAATCTTGAATGGGGTGAAGATAAGCAGGGTCGTTGAAAAATTTAAAAAATACTTGATTGTCACAAAATGAGATATAAGGTATTTCCAAAAAAATCGCCATTTTTTACGAAAATGAAAAATTTTGAGAAATTTCTTTAAAAAATTTGCATAAATGTAGAGATGTTTTTAACTTTGCTTCATCAAAGCGAACGAGCTTAGCGATTTTGGGCAGCAAAGATGCAAAGAATCGTGAGAAAAACAAATTTCTTTGGCCATACTCTTTGCCAAAGAACAACATTGTGAGGTGATGAAATTTTTGGCAGCCATGCCCTCTTGTCTCGGGGGTAGGGAGTCCGGAACAAACGTAGCATAGGGCCAGGAAACGACCCAGGGGTTGACCACCATTCTGTGCTATGGCTAACCGCCCTGTGAAGGTTCGAGTCCTTCCCTCACAGCAGAAAGTAAAAAAGCACTATCGATTGAGTTCGGTGGTGCTTTTTTTGTTTTATATAAGATATTTTTTTGTGTTTTAATAAATATTTTTAATTTTATTTGTTTTTAATTCCATCCGGCTGTATTTTTGAGTTCACCTCAAAACCAATACCAATGGAACAGCCCCTCCAGTCTATCGAACAGGCACTCTTTACCGATATTCAGGCATTAATTGAAAGCAGTCGTCAGCGGGCTTTTACAGCCGTCAATGCAGAAATGACGATGTTGTATTGGCAAATTGGTCTGAAACTAAAAGATCATCTATTGGCCAATGAAAGAGCTGACTACGGTAAAAAGATCATGTTATTGCTTGCTCAAAAACTAACTAATCTTTTTGGCCGAGGGTGGGGAGAAAAGCAACTGCGGCATTATCTGAAAAGTGCAGAAATTTTTTCCAAAGATGAAATTGTCTACGCAGTGCGTAGACAATTGAGTTGGACTCATCTTAGAATCATCATGTACTTAAAAAATGATTTGCAAAGAACTTTCTATTTGGAGCTTTGCGCCAACGAACACTGGAGTAGTAGACAATTACAGAACCGCATCAATTCCATGCTCTTCGAACGCAGCGCCCTCAGCAAACAACCCGAAATAACCATCCAAAACGATCTGGAAAAATTGCGCAGTACACGCGAAATGAGCCCAGCAATTGCCTTTAAAGACCCTTACATTCTCGATTTTTTAGGCTTGGCCAATACCTACAGTGAAAAAGACTTAGAGCAGGCGATTATCGTCCAGTTGCAGGAGTTCATTTTGGAATTGGGCAATGATTTTGCGTTTATGGCCCGCCAAAAACGGGTAACTGTTGGCGATACTGATTATTACATCGATTTGCTTTTTTACCACCGTAAACTTCGCCGCCTAGTTGCCATCGACCTCAAGCTGGGTAAATTTGAACACAGTCACAAAAGCCAAATGGAGCTTTACCTGCGCTGGTTGGCCAAATACGAGCAGCATCCGCACGAACTTTCACCCCTCGGTCTAATCCTTTGTGCGGATAAAAGCGACGAGTTGATCGAACTTTTGGAAATGGATGCCACCGGAATTCATGTGGCCGAATACCTAACAGAACTACCCAGCAAGGAATTGTTACAGCAAAAGCTGCAACAGGCCATTCTAATCTCTAAACAGCGCTTGGCTGAAAGCGGCAAAGAAGAAGAATAAATCGCTTGAGGAGGGCAGCCACATAGGGCTGCTGCTACATTCACCAAATAAATCTCTATTTTTGCAATCCAAAATCAAACCTCAAGTGTTTGACCTACCTGAACCCCTAACAAAGGACTTCGGAGAAGTCCAACATTTATAGACACAAAAACGGAGAAAAGATGAAGCCAGACATTAAAGCACTCCTCAAGCAGCGCATTCTCGTCATTGATGGCGCGATGGGTACCATGATTCAGCGGTACAAGCTTAGCGAAGCGGATTATCGAGGCGAACGTTTTGCCAATTTTCACCGCGATGTAAAGGGAAACAACGATCTATTGTCCATCACCCAGCCACAGATCATCGAGGAGATCCACCGGGCTTACTTGGAGGCAGGGGCAGACATCGTTGAGACCAATACCTTTTCGAGCACTTCCATCGCCATGGCCGATTATGAAATGCAGGATCTGGCTTATGAACTAAATTTTGCCTCAGCACAAGTCGCCAAACGCTGTGTTGATGATTATAACCTTCGCAACCCCGACAAACCGCGTTATGTGGCGGGTGCCATGGGGCCTACCAATCGTACCGCATCCTTGTCACCGGATGTCAACAATCCAGGTTATCGAGCAGTGAGTTTTAAGGAGTTGAAAGAGGCATATTATGTACAAGCCAAGGGTTTGGTAGAAGGTGGTGCTGATTTACTTCTGATCGAAACTGTTTTTGACACCCTCAATGCCAAGGCGGCTTTGTTTGCGGTAGAAGAGCTCTTTGACGAGCGAAAAGAACGGCTGCCCGTGATGGTTTCGGGGACGATTACCGATGCCAGTGGGCGTACCCTTTCGGGCCAAACCGCGGAGGCATTCTGGATTTCCATCAGTCACATTCCGCTACTCAGTGTGGGTTTGAACTGCGCCTTAGGTGCCGAAGAAATGCGCCCGCACTTGGAAGCCTTGTCTACAATTGCCGATACGTTCATTAGCGCCTACCCAAATGCTGGTTTGCCCAATGAGTTTGGCCAATACGACCAGAGCCCGGAAGAAATGCAAACTTACATCCGCGACTTTGCGTCCAGCGGATTTGTGAACATGATCGGCGGCTGTTGCGGTACTACCCCCGAGCACATTCGGGCGATGGCGGAAGCAGTGAAGAGTTTGCCGCCCCGGCAGATTCCGCTAGCACCCAATTATACCATGCTGAGTGGCCTGGAGCCCCTGATCATCCGCCCGGAGACCAACTTTGTCAACATCGGTGAACGCACCAACGTGACCGGCTCCCGCCAGTTTGCCCGTCTGATTCGGGAAAACAAATACAACGATGCCCTCGTAGTAGCCCAGCAACAAGTGGAAGCTGGTGCCCAGATGATCGACATCAACATGGACGAGGGCATGTTGGATTCCGAAAAAGCCATTGTTGAGTTTTTGAACCTGGTCATGTCGGAGCCCGAAATTGCCAAGTTGCCCATCATGATCGACTCCTCCAAGTTCAGCGTGATTGAAGCGGGCTTGCAATGTGTGCAGGGCAAATGTGTGGTCAACTCCATTTCGATGAAGGAGGGCGAGGCAGAGTTTATTCGCCAGGCCAAGCTGGTGCGGCGTTACGGTGCAGCAGCAGTGGTGATGGCTTTTGATGAGCTAGGCCAAGCCGATACCATCGAGCGCAAAGTAGACATTTGTGAACGCGCCTATAAAATCCTGACCCAGCAGGTTGGGTTCAAACCTCAGGACATCATTTTTGACCCCAATATTTTTGCGGTAGCTACCGGGATTGAAGAGCACAACGACTACGCCATCTACTTCATTGAAGCTACCCGTCTGATCAAACAACGCTGCCCGGGTGCCAAGGTGAGTGGTGGGGTGAGCAATATTTCCTTCTCTTACCGGGGCAATGATCCCGTGCGCGAGGCAATGCACTCGGCCTTCCTGTACCACGCCATCCAGGCGGGTATGGACATGGGGATTGTGAATGCCGGGATGATCGAGATTTATGCCAACATCCCCAAAGACCTCCTGGAACGCGTAGAAGATGTCCTGTTCAACCGACGTGAGGATGCTACGGAGCGACTGACCGAATTTGCAGAAAGCATCAAAAATGAAGGGGGCAAAATTCTGCAAAAAGACATGTCCTGGCGCGAAGGCAGCCTACAAGACCGCATCACCCATGCCTTGGTCAAAGGAATCACCGACTACATTGACGAAGATACGGAAGAAGCACGCCTACAATTCCCTAATTCACTAGGGGTGATCGAAGGCCCGTTGATGAATGGCATGAATGTGGTGGGCGACCTGTTCGGCGCAGGAAAAATGTTTCTGCCCCAGGTGGTCAAAAGTGCTCGGGTGATGAAAAAGGCCGTTGCCTACCTGACCCCTTTTATTGAGGAAGAAAAAGCGGCTGGCGGGGGAAGCTCCAAAGGAAAAATCCTCATGGCAACGGTGAAAGGGGATGTACACGACATCGGCAAAAACATCGTAGGGGTCGTGCTGGCTTGTAACAACTTTGACATTATTGACATGGGCGTGATGGTTCCTGCCGATAAAATCCTCAAAACGGCCAGAGAAGAAAATGTCGATATCATTGGTTTGAGTGGTTTGATTACGCCTTCGCTGGACGAGATGGTGCACATGGCCAAAGAAATGGAGCGCTTGGGCTTTACTATTCCTTTGATGCTCGGAGGTGCAACCACCTCTAAAACACATACAGCTGTCAAAATTGAGCCTCAATATTCAGGGCCAGTCATCCATGTGTTGGATGCGTCGCGGAGTGTAGGGGTGGCTGCAGCCTTGTTGAGTGCAGATGAAGATTACCGCAACAACCTCATCATCGATACCCGCAAGGATTACGAACGCATCCGGGAGCAACGCGCCGGACGGCAATCTTCCAAAGCATTCATCGACCTAGCTCAAGCCCGGAAAAACAAAGTAGCCATTGATTGGAGTCAGTACAGCGCTCCAGTTCCTAAAAAGCAGGGCATCACCGTTTTTGACAATTACGACCTGGAAGAATTGAGCGAATACATCGACTGGACGCCTTTCTTCAGCAGTTGGCAATTGGCAGGTAAATTTCCGGCTATCCTCAAAGACGAGGTTGTGGGTGTTGAAGCTCAAAAACTATACAACGATGCCCGCAGTCTGCTGCGCCGGGTCATTGATGAAAAATGGTTGAGTGCTCGGGCAGTAATTGGCTTATTCCCAGCCAATACAGTTAATCACGATGACATTGAAGTGTACCAAAGCGACGATCGACAGGAAGTAAAGGCCGTTTTGCACCAATTGCGCCAGCAATTGCAAAAGTCGGCTGGGCAACCCAACTTCTGTTTGGCCGACTTTGTGGCGCCTAAAGATACCGTTCAGGATTATGTAGGTGCTTTCGCGGTTACGGCCGGGATTGGCATCGAACCATGGGTGGCGAAGTTTGAAGCCGAGCTCGACGATTACAACGCCATTATGCTCAAAGCTCTGGCTGATCGCCTTGCTGAAGCCCTGGCAGAGCGCATGCACGAGCGGGTGCGCAAAGAGTTTTGGGGTTACGATGACAATGAAAGTTTATCCACTGATGAATTGATCAAAGAAACGTACCGTGGCATTCGCCCAGCCCCAGGTTATCCAGCTTGCCCAGAGCACACTGAAAAGCGTACCCTCTGGCAATTGTTGGACGTGGAAAACAACACCGGGATGATCCTCACCGAAAGTTGTGCCATGTACCCAGCAGCTTCAGTAAGTGGCTGGTACCTGGGCCACCCCGACTCCAAGTATTTTGGATTGGGACAAATTGGAAAAGACCAGATTGTGGATTACGCACAGCGCAAGGGAATGAGTATCGAGGAAGTAGAGCGTTGGTTGTCGCCAGTGTTGAATTACGGCTAATTTCTTTATTAAAATATTGCACAAAAAAACGAAGGGCTGCCAAATGGCAGCCCTTCGCTCTTATTATTACGTGGAATAAGAGCCCCCACGATCATGAGATCATGGGGGCTATCAAATTATTCAACAATAATCATCTTCTTGGTAGCAGTGAAATCGTCAGCTTCCAGGGTGTAGTACAACACACCAGTAGCATTCAAATCGCCAGCTTTCAAAGTGATTTGGTTGAAACCTTTAGCATAATCAGCACGAATGCTCTTCAACACACGGCCAGTTACATCGCTGATGGT
>JAIYAV010000138.1 GCA_027488855.1 Saprospiraceae bacterium | reverse complement strand
TTTCATTCGGATAATAACCAGAACTTAAACTGCTTGCTTTATCTTCGCAGCATAGCTCACTATCGCCATTGATTATGCGCAGGTTACTTATTTTATCTTTTTTGCTGATGGTATCGCTGCCTTTGCTCGCCCAGCGGCCCGATAGCCTAATAGTGGACCCGGTGCCAACGGATTTGCTAGAAGATTTTTTGCAAAGCAGTGGGGCGGAATCCGGGGATTTTGATTTAAATGGCCAGTTCGATCTCTTGGCCACTTTTCTAAAACGCCCGCTGAACATCAATCGTTGTGAGGAAGCCGATTTGCGCGAACTGGGGCTATTGAACGACATTCAAATCAACAACTTCTTACAATACCGCAAGACCGCCGGGCCATTGCTGGCCTTGTATGAGTTGCAGGTGATTCCTGGTTTTGACTTAGCATTCATCCGCCGCATTATACCTTATCTGACCACTGGTGGCGATTTGGATGATTTTCAGGCCTCCATCCTGGAAATGATCAGCGATGGCCGCAATGAGGCTCAGATGCGCTGGTCACGCATATTGGAAGAACAGGCAGGATACGCCAATCCAGAATCAGCACAATCTTACCTGGGCGATCCCAATCAGCTGTTTGTCCGTTGGCGGCACACCTATTACAATCGTTTGAGTTTCGGCGTTACAGCGGAAAAGGATCGGGGTGAAGCTTTTTTTACAGGAAACAACCGTCAGGGTTTTGACTTTTATTCAGCCCATTTTTTTCTAAACAACTACCGCAAAAAGCTAAAAGCACTGGCACTGGGGGATTTTAACGCTAGTTTTGGCCAGGGCTTGATTTTGTTTTCGGGATTCAGCACGGGTAAAAGTGCAGCGTCTACGTTGGTCAAACGCAATGCCCGCAGCTTGCGCCCTTATGCTTCGGCGAATGAGGCCAATTATCTGCGTGGCGCGGGCATTAGTTATGCTTTGAGCAATCAGTTCGAGGTAACCGCTTTTTATTCCAGTCGCTTGCGGGATGGCAACGTCAATGGAGCCGACACACTGGATGAAGAAATAGCCACTTTTAGTTCATTTATCGATGCCGGATTTCACCGGACTACGCGAGAAATTGAGGACAAAAATACGGTACGCCAGAACCTTAGTGGCCTGTCGCTACAATACCATAGTGGGGCTTATCGGCTAGGTCTCAATAGTGTTTACCATCGTTTTGATCGGGCACTGACCATCAATCCACAACCCTACAACCGCTTTTTTTTCCAAGGGCAGTCCCTGCTCAACACCAGTGTCGACTATTCCGCACGTTGGGGCAACTTGAATGCTTTTGGCGAAACCGCCTGGAGCGACAATGGGGCCATCTCCACCGTTAACGGACTGCTGCTGACCCTGGATCGTAAAATGGATGCGGCGATGGTATACCGGCGTTATCCCCGCAATTTTCAGGCGCTGGGTGCGGCAGCTTTTGGTGAAACCGATGGAGGGCGCAACGAGGAAGGGGTGTACATGGGGCTGGAAATTCGGCCTCGCACTGGCTGGACGGTCAATGCCTATTATGACGTGTGGCGGCATCCCTGGCTGCGTTTTCAGGTAGATGCACCCTCGCGAGGTACCGAATGGCGAATGCGATTGACCTATGAAAAACGCCGTCGGATGCGGGCATTCGTAGAGTTGCGCCAGGAAAACAAAGAAGAAAATGCTTTTGGCAACGAAAGTGCCTACAATGTACTTGCGCCCACCCGCCTAGTGCAACTGCGTACCTACATCAGCAACCAAGTGAGTAAGGCTGTAGAACTTCGTACCCGCGCCGATTGGGGATTTTGGGATGACGGCGTTGGAGCGCGCGAGTTTGGCTTTGCGGTATTGCAGGATGTGATCGTTCAGCCAATTGGCTTCCCACTTTCTTTTAATACTCGTTTTGCATTGTTTGACACGGATAGTTACAACGTGCGTTTTTATTATTACGAAAACGATCTGCTCAACACCTTTTCCATCCCGCCTTATTACAACCGGGGCTCGCGGGTGTATCTGAATTTGCGTTATCGACCAGTCTCTGCGTTGACCATTGAAGCCCGTTTTGCCCAGACTTTTTGGTCGAATCAAACCCAGATCGGGACTGGGCTAGAGCAGATCAATGGGCAAAGGAGAACCCAGTTGAGTGCTCAGGTCAAGTATGTGTTTTAGGGCAGCAGTCAGCGATGAGCTATCAGCAGTCAGCCATCAGCAGTCAGCTATGAGCTATCAGCTAAGAGCTATCAGCCATGAGCTATCAGCTATCCGTTTTGTGCTGAGCGCTGAAAGCTGACGGCTGATAGCAATTGCTTATCTTTGCGCCTCAAAAAATCCAAACATGGAATTGTACAAGGAATTCAGCTTCGACTCTGCCCATTTTTTGCCCAATGTACCAGCAGGCCACAAGTGTGCACACATGCATGGGCATACCTATTATGTAAAAATTCTTTTGGAGGGGCCGCTGGATCCACATTTGGGTTGGGTGGTCGATTTTGCGGAGGTAAAAAATGCCTGGGAACCGCTGGAAAAAATCCTGGATCACAAAATGCTCAACGACATCCCCGGACTGGAGAACCCAACCGCTGAGGTCATCGCGGTGTGGATATGGGATCGCCTCAAACCCAAATTGGCTCAACTCAAATCCATTGAAGTAAAAGAAACACCAAACACCGGAGTGATTTATGATGGCAAATAGTGAAATTTGTTGATTTGAATCAAAGTGCTTAAACTTTAAGGGTTATTCTGACATTTTACCAATCAGTAATCATATAAAGTCTGATGCAGTGGATGTAATCAATAACCGGTCTTCTCGTTTGTTCATTATTCTGGGTGGTTTTTTTGTTGCCAATGCATTGGTTGCGGAATTCATAGGGGTAAAAGTGTTTGCGCTAGAAAATACCTTAGGGATTGAGCCTTTCAATTTTAATTTATTTGGCCAAAAAGGTGCCCTGCAATTTTCGGCAGGGGTTTTGCTCTGGCCAGTCGTATTCATCATGACCGACATCATCAATGAATACTATGGCAAGCGGGGTGTTCAATTGTTGTCTTTTCTGGCCATCGGCCTCATTTCTTATGCATTTATCATGATTTTTGCCTCCATCTATTTGGTGCCTGCGGATTGGTGGTTGGAGCAAAATGCTAGTAGGGGAGTGCCCAATATGCAAGATGCCTTCAGTGTGATTTTAGGGCAGGGGATGTTGATCATCCTTGGATCGCTCACTGCATTTACCATTGGGCAATTGACGGATGTGCTCATTTTTCACCGCATCAAAAAATGGACTGGAGAAAAAAACATCTGGTTGCGGGCTACAGGTTCGACAGTAGTTTCGCAGTTTTTCGACAGCATGGTGGTGCTCTGCATCGCCTTCAAATGGGGCCCGGAATTGGTAGGCAATGTAGAACCCTGGACCTGGAATCAATTGTTTGCAGTAGCGACCATTCAATATTCGTACAAATTTTTGATGGCACTCTGTCTTACACCTATTTTATACCTGGCTCATCGGGGCATTGATTATTACCTGGGGGAGGAAACTGCTGGAGCGATGAAAAAGCGAGCCACTTCCTGGTGAGCGTGCACAGATTTTCAAATCTTGGTGTCCTTTTTTTCGTATTTTTGTTTGCATAAAATTCAAATGGTATGGCATACGGAGATTTTTCGCTTGACGAAATCGAAATGAAGTTTGGTGTAAAAAACAGGATAGAACCAATTTTTGCCCAACTCACCCCTGTATCGCCTAGTGTGAATTTGTTGGAAGCCTTAGAAAACGCGGCAGAACTACCCGTTCGTTCAGAAAAAGCTCGATCCGAGTCGATTGTATACCCTATTTTGTTGGAGATGCGGAAGCGCAACCACAAGTTTTTTACCATTTATTCTGGAGACAACCTTGACATTGACATGGAAAAAGGACTCGTAGGGCAATGTGATTTTATTCTGGCCAAAGACATTAAGACTTTCAATTTAAACTACCCAATCATTCAAATTGTAGAAGCAAAGCGCAATGACTTGGAAGTAGGTGTCCCCCAATGTGCAGCTCAATTGATTGGGGCAAAAATTTTCAATCAAAGGAAAAAAATCGAAATTGAGCGCATTTACGGCTGTGTTACAACTGGCCAAGAGTGGTTATTTATGTATTTGGAAGATGACGAAATAATTGTCGATAGTAAAATGTATTTTTTGGTGGAAATTGAAGAACTTTTGGGCGCATTTCAACAAATGCTCGATTATTACCAAGCAGTTTTAGTCTGACTAGATTACCTAATCGCTACCTATGCAAAGCATCCAGCAAACTACCGATACCATCCTGATGGTACGTCCAGCTCATTTTGGATTCAATGAGGAAACAGCATCCAATAATGCCTTTCAAGTCAATGACCAAAGCCTGAGTGCTGCCGAAATTCAAGAAAATGCCAAAGCCGAATTTGACACTTTTGTGGCCAAACTTCGCGCGGCAGGAGTCAACATAATCGTAGTGGACGATACTGCTGAGCCCATTACTCCCGACGCGGTTTTTCCCAATAACTGGGTTACTTTTCATCAGGATGGGTTGATCATTACCTATCCGATGTATGCGGCCAAACGCCGCTTGGAGCGCCGTGAGGATGTACTCAATGACCTGTCTCAGCAGTTTGCAATCACAAATCACGTGCGGATGGAAGGTCACGAAGCCCAGGATAAATTCCTGGAAGGTACCGGAAGTATGATTTTGGATCGCCCCAATCGTCTGGTGTACGCTTGTCTGAGTCCGCGTACTGATCCGGAATTGTTAGAGGAGTTTTCCCGAATCACCGGATATACTCCCGTGCTTTTTCATGCAGTGGATGGCCAGGGGCAGGATATTTACCATACCAATGTGATGATGGCCTTGGGCGAAACTTTTGTGGTGATCGTGATGGATAGCATTCGGGATGCGGAGGATAAGTCAAATTTGTTGTCCTATTTTGATGCTACGGGCAAAGAAGTCATTGACCTGAGTCTTGAGCAGATGATGTCTTTTGCGGGCAATATGCTCCAGGTGCGCAACCCGAGTGGTGAAACCTTCCTGGTGATGTCGTCCCAAGCTTATGAAGCTTTGTGGCCAGAACAAATAGCTCAAATTGAAAAACATACCCGGATTTTGCACAGCCCGATTAAAACCATTGAAACTTATGGAGGGGGGAGTGCGCGGTGTATGATGGCAGAGGTGTTTTTGCCGAAAATATGATGGGCTTGAGGGGAATTGATAATCAAGCAATTGTTAAGACCAATATACAAACTTAGTGTCAGCGACCAGCGGCAGAGCCGCCCAAACGTCCGTAGCATTAAGGTCAAACAAGGTTTTTAAGGTGCGTAGCACCGAAACAAAGGCAATAGTTTCGGTACTACGTACCTTAAATCTGTCTTCGTTCCTCGCGCTACAGACGTTTGGCGGCGCTGCCGCTAGTCGTCAGCTCTAAAATCCCCCAATTGATTGACAATCAACTTACCTCAAGTCTAATAGGCTTGCATGTTTGTAGTATCTGCCTCATGGTGGTCTCCTTGTACCTCTAAAACTGCAAACCCTGCTGCTTTGGCTTCTTTTTTGACTGCTTCATTTTCAAAGGTAAAACCCGCTATGCCCAAGTAAATTTTGGCATCGGCATACCCTGGATGTAGCGTTCTGAAATTTTGAAGTTTGGTGGTCATCAATTGTTTGACGTTGGAAGATTTGACATTGTTTTTGACTTCCAAGATGCCGATGCTGTCGCCATTGTACAAAACGATGTCAAACTCATCCGTCAGGTTTCTAAACCTTCCACTGACATTTTTTTCAATGTAGTCAAATTTGACTCCGCCCAATTCCATTTTCTGCTGTAGCGATGAATAAAAAAAGTTTTCTGCGAATTCACCATTGGTATTGCCGATACCACCCAATTGGCGCTGCATTTCTTTTTGGGATTCGCGCAACTCGGCCATCCCTATTTCAGCTCTTTTATTAATTTCTTTTTGGGATTCAATAAAGTCAGCCAGTTTTGCGCCAATTTCAGCCAATTGCACGTCCGTTCTAGCCAATTGTGCATCCGTTTCAGCCAATTGCGCGTCCGTTTTAGCCAATTGCGCGTCCGTTTTGGTCAATTGCTCATCCGTTTTGGTCTGCTGTGCACTGAAAGCTTTCTGCGACGCCACCAATTCCTCAATTGCTTTTTCGATTCTATCTATTCGCTCCATAACTATACTTTCAACAAAGTTACGAAATATTTCAAAATAAAGTCAAATCAATTATTTGTATTTTTTAAAAACTGAACACACAAAAAGAAAGGGCTGCCTCCAATGGAAGCAGCCCCTTTTTTTATGCTAAAAATGGAGATTAGTCCATGTCTTAGTTGAAGATGTAACGCAGACCCAATTGTGCTTGCCAAACGCTGTTCACGTTGATGGTCTTCACAAAAGGAGTATCCAGTAGTACGGTCTGGCCATTTACTACACGAGTAGCCAAACGGAAAGAAGGAGTACCATCGGCAGCCACTGAAGCAAAGGTCAGTGGGTTGGCAGTACCGAAGTTTCCTGTAGAAATTTGAGCACCTACGCCCCAAGCATCGTTGAGCATGTTGCCAAAGTTAAGGATGTCCGCTCTTACCTGGAGGGTATTTTTCTTACCGCTTACCTTAATGTAAATTTCTTGCATTACGGTCAAATCCAATCGAGACAAAGCTGGCAGATAAGCACCGTTGCGCTCAACGTACTGGCCGCGGCGGCTCGACAAATATTCATCACCGTCGATGAGTTTGTCAAATGCAGCCTGTTGTTGTGCAGGAGTAAATAGCGTCACCAGGTTAGCACCAGAACCGGTCGTAATGGGAGCAAACGTAACATCCGTGGCGCGGTTAGGAATGAAGATCAGGTCATTGATTTGGCCGTCACCATTCAAATCATTACCATAAGTGTAGTTGATTTTGCTTCCGCTAGCTGCTACGCCACCCAAGGTGATTTCGGTAGCACCACCGAACTTGCCACCGTAATTGATGCGGTAGTTGATGTAACCTACCGCACGGTGACGCAGGTCGTTGTCAGCAAAAGAAGCTTCCAGATAGTTCTGACCACCTACCGTAGGTGCGTTGGCCTGTACGGTACTACCTACAGATTGAAGGTCGGTTGCTTTTGAATAAGTATAGCCAATCATACCACCAAAGCCATTAACAGCAGGTTTTTCCAACTTGGCAGTGAAGGAGTAAGAGTAACCTTCCTTGGTATTGGACAGTACAAAGTTGTTGTTGATCTTGGTGTTGATGAAACGTGCGGGAGTAACTGCTGCTCCAGTCAGGCCAGAAGCAGGGAAACGAGAACGGCCATCTGCACCTGTAAACTTACGATCTGGAGCCTTCAGGTTGGCGTCGATGTAACGCAGACCATTAACCACCTCATTGTACAAACCTTCTACAGTGAACACAAAGCCAAACGGCAATTTCTGGTCGATTGCCAGGTTCGTTTTCCACAGGGAAGGGTACTTCAGATTCTCTCTGGAGGCGTTGATGATATAACCACTCAGGTTGTTGATGTCGGTGTTTGCAGGTTTGAAACGGCTTGGGTCAGTGGTAAATGGATATGCAGTAGTGTTGGTTACGTTGATTGCCACTGTGTTTACACCATTGTTACCCAACTGATTGGATACCAATACCTGAGGAATACGTGATACGAAGATACCTGTACCCCCACGGATTTGAGTGCTTTGTTTGCCATTCACGTCCAAGTTGAAACCCAAACGTGGCGAGATTTGTACATTGGCTTTAGGAAACGCACCAGTGTTGGTTTTCAGGTCATTGCCGTTTTCATCCTTGAAGGTCAAAGCACCTACAACAGGGTTGAAGAAGTCTTCAGCAGTGCCATTGTCATACTGGAACAAATCACCACGCAGACCCAAAATAACTTTGAAGCGCTTGGAAACCTGGAATTCATCTTGGGCATAAGCTGTGAAAGTAGACAATTTCAATACTTGCAGTGGGTCAGCCCCATCAGGCAACAAAGAATAACGCAAGTTGTAACGGTTTACGGTTACAGGAGAAACGGTTGCACTTGGGTTATTTTTGAACGCCAAAGCAGCAGTCTTGAAATCGGCAATGGAGTTATAAACATAAACACCATTAGAAGAAGGGAAAAACACGTTGTTGGACTGAAAGTACTCATATCCTAAACCAAAAGTGAAATAGTGCTTTTTGGCAGATATGTTGTAATTGTTGATCAGATTCAACGTGCTGTAGTTCAATTGGTTGCTAGGTGTAAATGGATCGAATCCAACGGTAGTGTAAGTGGTACCGTCTTTCAAGATATCTACTGTAGGAAAGAGGTCGGTACGGTAAGTACGGTCTTCAACTTGTCTGTTAAAGGTTACTACCAAGTTATTCGAAGTCTTATTGCTCAACACAGAATTCAATTCAAAGGCAATCGAACGAGTGTTGTCTTGAATCAAGTAACCTGTATTTTCAGCAGAAATGGCCAAGGCAGAGTTTTGACGGTTACCGTTACCGGCAGTGTTGCTACTGTTTGAGCCACTGATTACTGCTTCTGATTCGGAATTGTGCTGAGAGTAACGCAAAGATGCTTTGTGCTTTTGGCTGATGTTGTAATCCAAACGAATCAGGCCTTTCTGACTGGTGATGTCGTTGTTGAAACCATCCAGGGCACCCATGTCGTAGTTGAAGTTGGTCTTCATGAATGAGCTCAGATCTAGCAGATCCGCTTCAGTTACACGAGATACGTTACCAGTTGCACCAGGGCGGTTCAACTGCCAGGTCAAAGCAGGGTTAGAAGCCTTGAATTGCTCGGCACTTACAAAGAAGAACAACTTGTTCTTAACGATTGGACCACCCAAACGCAAGCCAGTGGTACCTTCATCTACGTTTACAGCTGGAGTTTTTTGGCCATAAGCCTTGTCGCCCAACAGTTTCAATCCCAGTGTTTTATCAGTATTGGAGTTTCTGATGATCCGGTATACAGAACCTGAAAACTCGTTCGTACCAGAGCGAGTAACAGCGTTGATACCTGCTCCAGCAAAACCTGACTGACGAACATCAAAAGGAGCAATGTTCACTTGCAATTCTTCCAAAGCGTCCAAAGAGATCGCAGTTGTACCTGTACGGCCACCCGCTTGAGCAGAACCACCCAAGCCAAAACCGTTGTTGAACACCGAACCGTCGACGGTGAAGTTGTTGAAACGGCTGTCCTGGCCAGCAAAAGAACGGCCATTGCTATAAGCATTGTACTTGGTGATGTCATCAATGGTACGGCCAATAGTAGGGAGGCTGTTGATGGCTTTGGTGTCGTACTGAATTGCAGCGCCAGTACGGTCACTGGAGAAGATGGAGTTTTTGCCAGCACTGATCACAACGTCGTCCAAAGTGACAGCTTGATCTTCCAACGCAAAATTCAGCGTAGCAGCAGTACCCAAGCTGATGTAAATTCCTTCTTTTACTTGGTCGGCAAAACCGGTGTAAGTCACCGTAATTTTATAAGGGCCACCAACACGCATACCCGGAATGCGGTAAGAACCGTCCAGGTCGGTAGCGGTGCCATAGTTTGTACCAGAGGGTACGTGTACTGCAACCACGTTGGCGCCAATCAGGGCTTCTCCTTTGGTGTCGGTAATGATACCGGCCATCGCTGAGGAAGTCACCTGAGCAAAAGCACCGAATTGCGCAGCCAAAATGATAACCACTGTGCAAAGCGCTTTAAACAGGTTAGCAAGCTTCATAAACTAGATTAATTTGGTGATGGAATGAGTGAGAATAAAATCACGGGGCAAAATTAACTCACGGTTTTGAAACCAGTGTTAACTAGAAGTTAGGTTTCTGATTAATAATCAATTGATTATAAAAAATATGTCTATGTTAATTTTATTGTAAAAATATTGTTTTATGAAATAAATGAAAATATTTTCTACTGTTTGCGTGGTAAAATTTCTTAATTGGGCAAAAAGATTAGAAAAAGTGGCTTTAAAAAAAAGTTAACATAAATTTAACATTGAACCTTGAACCATTGAATGGTAAAAAATAAAATACCTAAAAGGCCTTGTTTTATCCAAAACAAGGCCTTTTAGGTATTTCGAGTTGGAACCCAACTGGGATTATTCAAGTAAGATTTTTTGGTTTGGATAAACAAAATCGTAGGCACCCATCTTGTTTATTGCTCGCAGGCGTTCTGCCGATACCTGATACTGATCGGCAATGGTTTCCAGGGTATCATTGCTACCTACCAGGTGTACCCGACGACCATTTTCATAAACCAAGGCTCCGGGAGTACCAAGGTTGGTATTCGGATTATTGGGCACACCACCCCGAGCCGTATACTCATAACTGTTGGGAATAGCTGATGAGTTGGCGGCATTGGGATCATATTGGTCTTCGCGTCGATAATTGTAGGTGCCGGAGTTATAGGTGCCAGGATTATTGGTGCCAGAATTAAAAGTGGCGTTGCCATTGTATTCGTAGCTATTCGGCGTATTGGTGTTTGGCGCAATGGTATTCGCGGGACGATTCGGTGGAATGTACTTGGGCACCGCAGAGCTGAAATCCTGAGCACCACTTGAGGAGGTATAATTCCCCGCATTGTTGGACTGCTCGAATGAATTAGGAGGCGGTGGGCTCATGGTGCTGCTGTTGAGGCAAGGATTTACATTGAGTACAAATCCGGCGGGAACCGGGTCTTGTGGCCCCAGGTTGTTCATCGAACGCAAACGCGCTTCGGTCAAACCATAATAAGTGGCGATGTTGCTAAGGGATTCACCCGCAAGTAGGGTATGATTTTGAAGCCCAGTTTGCCAACCCTGTACCCCGCGCTCGGTCATTTGGTTGTATTGGGGAGGAGCATTATTGCTGGCCACATAGGGCGCAGCCGTACCGATGCTCAGGCTAGTGCCTACTGCAATCAAATCGGATTGCAGGTAGTTCCAGGCCTTGATGTCGTCAACGGTGACCTTGTACAACTTCGCGATTCGGTAAAGACTTTCGCCCTTCTTGACAAGGTGAGCTCTGCCACTCTGATTGAGTGCAGCAGAATTGTTCAGGTTGCTGTTGGTCTCCGGAACATATACCTGTTCTCGGTTCGGATTGTTGTTGGCATTGTAACCTGGGTTGGGCAGCAAGGGGGGAGGTGCAACGTAGGTTTGTGCCATCACCCAAAGTGGAGCGCACATCAGCAAATACAGTGTAATTGAATTTTTTTTCATATTGATTGCCTTATAGCAAGGCAAGTTGCGAGTTTTCCTTTAAAAAATCAACAATTCTTGAAAGAAAGCAGCAATATAGGTAGGAAAAAGTTCAAATTTCGTTTTGTACCAAACCCTTACTCACCGCGTAAAGCACCAGCTCCGAAGAAGAACTGATTTGCAATTTTTTCATGATGTTTTTGCGGTGGGTGTAAACGGTATGGGTGCTCAGGTTGAGGGTGTCTGCGATTTCTTTGGCAATCAGTCCTTTAGCAGAAAGTTGTACGATTTCAATTTCACGGGCTGAAAGTGGGGTTGGAGCACAGATGACCTCCGTATCTTTGGCCAGGGATTTCTCCAGTAAAAAATCAATTACCCGACTACAAAAAAACTTATCTCCCTTGAGGGTAGCCTGAGCAGCTTCGAGGATTTCTTTAAGGCCACAAGTTTTGGTTAAAAAACTGGTAACCCCCAGTTCCAATACTTGTGCAATATTATCCTTGCGGGTATCTGCACTAATGACCAGTACCTGAGTATTTGGTGAAACTGTTTTGATTGTTGCAATTGAGCTGGGACGAAAACTTTCGGATTGGCTATAGTCAAGCACCACTAAATCGGGCTTGTTGACCCGCAATGAGGCAATCATTTGTTCTTCATTGCACACTTCCGCCACAATCTGGTAATGCCCCGATTGACCCAATAGTTGGCGCAGAGCCAAGCGGGCCAAGGGTTGTTCATCTGCCAGTACTACGGAATATTGCTTCATGGTTAAGGTAACAATTAGCGCGAAGGTATAGTTTTTTTTCTTTTGAGTAAAATTTATTTAGACTACGTTTAAATAGAGTGTCGGATGGCCAACAAATGCTGGATTATTGCTCGGGAGATAAATCACCAAAAGGGTCTTTGGGTTTAAATTCTTTAGGCGTGGGATCCCCCTCTTCAAACATCACCCGTAGTTTGTATTTGGAGCCCAGAGAGCTGACCAAGGGCCCCATCATCGTATTGAGTACTTCGCGGGCCTGCACTTTGGCTTTGTCCATGGCATCGGCATTCAGGGCATCGCGGCGAAACTCTTCGCGTAGTACATTGAAGGCTTTATTCAAATCATCACCTTTTAGTTCGCGCAACCAACCAATGCTCATGCGGTCCATTTTGGGGTACACCTCGTGGGAGAGAATGATCGGTTCGGGCAGGGTGACGGTGACCAGTTTACTTTTGCCATTCAGTTTGATGTCGAAATAATCATCCAGTTTGAAGCCAATTTTGAGGATGCTGATTGCCGTGATTTCCACGTCGGTAGAGGATACGGCAAAGCCCCAAACTTTGGTCTGAAATTGTTTGGTCAAGCCCTTTTTGTCGCGTATTTCATAAGTAGCCAGCTCGGACACTACTTTTTCGACTCGTTCCTGCAGGAGTCCCCGGGATCGGCCAAAGTCTTCTATAGCTGCTCTTTCTTCAATCTGTTTCATCAAAGGTGCCAATGCTTCAGTGAGGGCAATGCCGCAAGGCGTGTCCACTCTTTTACCCTTTGCGTAAAATGCCCCATCTTTCATCGGAATGAGCCCGCCCATGACGTTATTGACCAAGTAGCAGGTGTATTTAGCGGCTACTTCATACCAAATTTTCGCTGCGTTTTTGAAACCATTGTCGTACCAAGTTTGGTACAAACTGCTGGTAGTGTCTTTGATCGCTAAAAATTCATCGTAGTACAGGTTACGCAAATAATCATGGTGTTTGTCGTATTCGTTGGGCAGCTGTTTCTTAATCGACTCACTGAGCCCCATACGATTGGCGGTGTGATTCAGGATGGCCATGTTCATGTCATACACCATTTGATTGAATTCCCGGCGGTACCGTTTGGGATTGGTCAGAATTGCTAGAGCATCTTCTTCGTCAATGTCGAAGTTGAAATCGGCAGGCAGGTAATTCAATTGAAATTCCTTGGGCACGGTGGTGACATCGCCACCCATACTGCCTTTGGGCAAATACTTATAAGCAATCAAGCCAAATAGGGCAATGACCAGGATAGCCAAAAAAGTTTGGCTGATGCGCAAACGGGAGTCAACACCTTCAGACATAACAGTAGATTTTGGTCAAAAGTAATAAATTTACATCGGTACGGGCACCCCTTGCGGGTGCCAAAAATTAAATCAATGCTCAATCCACAGACCACCCTCAATTGCGCCGGACGCCTCCTTGACCTTTCCCACCCAGTCATCATGGGGATCATCAACGTAACCGCCGACAGTTTTTATGCAGGTAGCCGGTTCACCGCATTGGATACCATTGTACAACAAGCGGAAAAAATGCTGAGCGAAGGTGCCCAAATTTTGGACATTGGCGGCATGTCCTCTCGCCCGGGTGCGACCATCATCAGTGCTGCAGAAGAGGTGGAACGGATTGCTCCAGTTATAGAGACCCTAGTGAAACGTTTTCCAGAGGCAATCTTGTCACTCGATACCATTTACGGCCACAGCGCCAGGGTAGGGGCGGAGCTGGGGGTGGGCATCATCAACGACATTTCCGCAGGTCGGCTAGATGCCAGTATGTACCCGACCGTGGCGGAATTGGGCCTGCCCTACGTGCTCATGCACATGCAGGGGCAACCAGGTAACATGCAAAAGAACCCCAGTTACGATGATGTAGTGACCGAAGTGCTCGACTTTTTTATCGCCGAAGTGGGGAAATTGCGGGCATTGGGGGTGAAGGATATTGTGCTTGACCCTGGTTTTGGTTTTGGCAAAAAACTTGCACACAATTACACTTTATTGAAAAACTTGCAGGTATTCCAAATTTTGGACGCCCCTATTTTGGCTGGCTTATCCCGAAAATCCATGATTTATCGCTTGCTGGAAATAGAGCCAGAGGCAGCACTCAATGGCACTACCGCCCTACATATGGTTGCCTTACAACAAGGGGCCAAAATCCTGCGCGTACACGATGTGAAACCTGCTGTCGAGGTAATTCGTTTGTGGGAAATGCTTGAGAATGAATAAGAAAAAAATCTATGCTTGTTATTTATTTTTTTACTTATTGCTTAGATTAAATCAGTAAAAAACCATCATAACAATAGAAAAAGTTATTTTTGCCGAATGGGAATTGTACTTGTTGAAATGAGGCCATTTTTTCGAGTGGCGCATTAAAACGCAAGTCTATTGATAATTGTATTACCATGAATACTATGATCCAAAAACTATGCATTATCCTATCGGCATGCCTGATAGGAAACCTTCTCTCTGCCCAGGTTCCAAGCATCACCAGCTTCGCTCCAACTTCTGGGCCCATCGGTAGCACCGTTACCATCACCGGAACCAACTTCAACACCACTGCGGCCAACAATGTGGTTTATTTTGGCCCAGTAAAAGCTACGGTCAGTGCGGCAACAGCTACTACGCTAACGGTTACGGTGCCAGTAGGAACCAATTACCAACCTATTTCCGTTTTGAATACGGTTTCAGGTTTAAAGGCACAAAGTCGCTTACCGTTTAATGTTACGTTTAGCTCAGGTTTGAGCATTAGTGCCATGTCCTTTGGGGCAAAGGTAGATTCTGCGACTGGAGCAGGGCCAAGAGGATTGGCTGTTGGGGAGTTGGATGGCAATGGTAAACCGGATTTGGTGATCGCATCAACTGCATCCCAAATCAGGATTTATCGCAACAACAGCACGGGTAATGTGGTGTCCTTCAGTCCACGTGTCAATTTAGCTTTGGATGCCCCCTCAAATACGATTGGTGTGGCAGTGGATGATTTGGATGGCGATGGCAAATTGGATATTGCTGCAGCAAGTGCCAGTGCGAGTAAGGTGTTTTTATTTAGAAATACCTCAAGTGGGAACAATTTGACTTTTGCTACCCGGGTTGACTCCAGCGCAGGTGGTACCCCACAAAATGTAGTCATTGGGGATCTAGACAGGGACGGTAAACCTGATTTGGCTGTTATCAATTTAACCGCCGCAACGGTATCCGTATTGCGCAATGTAAGTACAGTAGGTACACTTGCATTTTCTAGTCGGATTATTTTTTCAGTGGGTGGGAGTCTGACTGTACCATTTAGCTTGGCAATTGGAGACATTGATGGAGATGGGAAGTTAGATATTGTTACTGGTAACGCGCAAGCGAGTACGATTTCGGTTCTACGTAACACCAGCACCACTGGAAATATCTCCTTTGCGGATAAAGTAGATTTCAACAATACAGGCGGTTTCCTCACTGGAACAACACTGGGAGACATTGATGGGGACGGTAAACTGGATGTTCTCACAGTAGATCAAGGGGTGAAACTCGCTATTCTACGTAATACCAGTAAGGTCGACACCGTTAGATTTGCCACTAAGGTGGAGTTTTCCACTGGCAATGCTCCTATCCGAATCGCGGCAGGTGATATAGACGGTGATGGTAAAATTGACATTGCTGTTTCTAATAACGCTTCTTCAGTCAATACACCATCAACTTTATCTATCTTCAAAAACAATAGCACGATCGGCAATATCAACTTAGCTACCAAGATAGATTTGATTTCTGGATCAGTGCCACATGCCAATGTAATCGTTGATTTAACTGGCGACAACAAACCAGACATCGCAGTAGTCAATCAAAACGTAAATACCGTCTCAATTTTTCGCAATAACCTCGAACTCCCACCTTCCATTACCTCATTTAGCCCGATGAACGGTGGCCCAGGCGATACGATTGTCATCAATGGAACCAACCTGACGGGCGCTACCAAGGCTACCTTTGGAGGTACTGTAGCCAGCTTTTTTCAGGTGGTTAATCCCCTTAAAATAAAAGCAGTAGTGGGTACTGGGGCTTCTGGTGAGGTAGCAGTATTCGTCCCGGGAGACACTTTAACTTTACCTGGGTTTGTATTTAAGAATTGCCCGGCAACCTCGGTGACCATCACCCCCATGCCGAACGACACTATTTGCCCTGGTGTTGCCGTAACCTTTAAAACTACTGCTACTGTAGCGGATACCGCAGCGACCTTTGAGTGGTACTTGAATAGAGGCTTTCTCAAAAAGGGCAAAACCATTACCATCGATACCTTGGCTAACCTGGATACCATTATTTGTATCGTTAGAGACACGTGCTCTATGCCAGTAAGCGCCCGGGACACCATTATCATGCACCTGAAAACACTGCCCCGGCTGACGAGCACCTTAACGCCGCCAGCCGTGTGCAGTGGGACCGGTTTTGGCTATATGCCCACCACCAATGTGGTTGGAACTACTTTCCAATGGCGGCGTAAAGCAGTGGCAGGAATCAGCAACCCAGCCGCAACGGGTGTGGGGGCCATTAGTGAAACACTGAACGATACCACTACGAATCCGGTGATGGTGACCTACGAGTTTTTTAACTTAAGTGCCGGAGGCTGCCTCCAGCCGGATACTTTCCGGGTACAGGTCAAGGTCAATCCCATCCCCAAACTCACTAGCTCTACCGCCCAGGTTACGCAATGTACCGGGACTCCATTTACGTACACGCCAAGCAGTTCGACTACAGGAACCACCATCAGCTGGACCCGCGCCTTTGTAAATGGCGTCAGCAACTCTGGCAACATGGGCACCGGGGCCATCAATGAAACCCTTAACAATAGTGGGGATACCGCAGTTACGGTAACTTATGTTTTCGCTTTGACCGCCAACGGGTGCAGCAACCCGATGCCGCCAAGTTTGAAACTAAAAATAAGCCCAATCCCGCAGGTGACCAGTAGCCTTACTCCTCCGGCCATTTGTAGTGGTGCAAGCTTTCGCTATATCCCTATTAGCAATCGTGTCGGAGCAACTTTCAACTGGACCCGTGCCACGGTAGTAGGCATTAGCAACGCAGCGCGGACCGATACGGGCCGGGTCAATGAAGTTTTAACCAATACCACCACCAATCCGGTAAACGTGGTTTATCGATATACCGCTACCTTGGCTGGGTGTACGAGCCCGAGCCCGGTGAACGTTAGCGTGACGGTGAATCCAAGCCCAATGCTCAGCAGCACGCTGAACCCAACAGCTATTTGTAGCGGGACTCCTTTTGTGTACACCCCCACGAGCAGCAGCAACAATGTCACTTTTACCTGGACAAGAGCCGCAGTAAATGGCATCAGCAATGCCGCAAAAACTGGAACCGGAGCGGTTAGTGATACCTTGGTTAACACAACAGCGGATACCGTAGCTGTCATCTATGCCTATACGGTGAGTGCCAGTGGTTGTTCAGATCCAAACCCAAAGAATGTCACACTACGGGTGAAACCCATTCCCCGCTTGAGCAGCTCCCTTACGCCGCCAGCGATTTGTAGCGGAACAAACTTTAATTATACCCCCACCAGTGCAACCAAAGGTACTACTTTCAGTTGGTCGCGTACTGCAATTGCAGGCATCAGCAATGCTACGGCTAGTGGGACAGGAAACCCTAACGAAGCTTTGGTCAACACAACCAACGGCCCCCGCAATGTGATTTATGCATACACTTTAAGTGCTGCTGGTTGTGGTAACCCTGCGGTTTCAAATGTTACGGTTTCGGTTAACAAGCCACCAGTATTGAGTAGCAGCTCAACCCCGCCAGCTATCTGTAGTGGAGCGGTATTTAATTACACACCAACCAGCGCAGTAGAAGGCACGACCTTTACCTGGACCCGCGCTGTGGTGAGTGGCATCAGCAACGCTGCTGCCACTGGCAGTGGAAACCCTAACGAAGCTTTAGTGAATACCACTGCCTTGCCTGTGCTGGTCACCTACGTATACAGGTTAAGTGCCAATGGTTGCATCAATCCAGAAACCTTTAATGTGGTGGTCAGTGTAAAACCATTTCCAACGCTGATCAGTGAAGTCAACCCTCCCGCCGTTTGTAGCGGGAACAAGTTTGATTACACGCCATTGAGTGGGTCATTCGATGCTACTTTTAGCTGGACCAGAGCGGCGGTAAATGGGATTTCCAATACAGCAAGTAGCGGCACAGGCCAGCAGTTGGTCGAAGTTTTAGAAAACACTACCGTTGCCGCAGTCAATGTAGTCTATGCATTTACAATCAGCTCTGGCGGGTGCAGCAACCCCAATCCGGTCAATGTAACAGTGAGTGTGAAACCCAGCCCACGACTGACGAGTAGTGTCAATGTGCCCGCTATTTGTAGCGGTAGCGCCTTTACTTATGCCCCAAGCAGCAATGTAGCCAATACGACCTTTGCCTGGACTCGAGCAGTGGTAGCCGGCATCAGCAATACGGCTGGCAGTGGGAATGGCAGCATCAATGAAACGTTGACGAATACAACGGAACTGCCATTGAGTGCCATTTACCGATACACCCTGACGGCCAATGGCTGCTCTTCCGCCTTGCCGAGTGTCATTGAAGTGACCGTAAATCCTTTGCCAACCTTGACTAGTGAGGCACAAGCGCCCGCTATTTGTAGCGGTTCGCTCTTCAGCTATCTGCCCAAAAGTTCAACTCAAGGGACTACCTTCACCTGGACTCGTGCAGCGGTGCAAGGCATTAGCAACACTGCTGCAAATGGAACAGGCAACCCGGCTGAAACCTTGACCAACACAAGCTCTGGATCCATCAATGTGGTATACGTTTACCGCTTGAGTGCCAATACTTGTGACAACCCACTCGGGTTCAATGTGCGGGTAGCGGTGAGTCCACTCCCGGTTTTGACCAGCGAAACTGCTGCTCCAGCCATATGTAGTGGCCAGGCATTCACGTACACCCCCACGAGCCCGATCCCCAATACGGCTTTCAGTTGGACGCGGGCAGTGGTCGCTGGCATCAGCAATCAAGCGGGTAGTGGTAGCGGTAACCCGAATGAAGTCCTGAACAATACGACCTCTGCACCAATCAATGTAACTTATGTGTATACTTTGAGTGTTGCTGGATGTGTCAATCCAACGACCTACAATGTTAGGGTAACGGTGAATCCCAAACCAACCCTGAGCAGCACCGTAACTCCGCCTGCCATTTGTAGTGGAGCTACTTTTGTTTATACCCCTACCAGCAGTACCAGCGGCGCTACTTTTTCTTGGCGACGGGCTGCAGTGGAGGGCATCAGCAATACCTTAGCCGAGGGTACGGGCAACCCCAATGAAGCCTTGGTCAATACCACAACTGGCCCTATCAATGTGACTTATGTGTACCTGATTAGTGCCAATACTTGTGTTAATTCCATCGGAAATAGTGTAGTCGTGACGGTGAATCCATTGCCTACGCTCAGCTCTGGTTTGGCCTTGGAGGCTACGTGTAGCGGTACAAGTTTTACTTATACCCCAACCAGTGGAACTACGGGAACCAGTTTCACCTGGACTCGGTCGGCAGTGAGTGGTATCAGCAATGCTGCTGCCAATGGAACGGGAGCAATCACCGAAACCTTGACCAATACTACCAATGCAGCGATCACGGTATCCTACGTATATAGCTTGAGCGCCAACGGCTGTAGCAATCCTGCGACGTTTACCCTGAACAAGGCCATCAACCCAATTCCAACCTTGACCAGTAGCCTCAATCCGGCAGCCATTTGTAGCGGTACAGCCTTTGCCTATGCGCCAAGCAGCAATGTAACAGGTACCCAATTCACCTGGACCCGCGCAGCGGTAACGGGAATCAACAATGCGGCGGCCAGTGGCAGCGGAAACATCAATGAAAATTTGCTCAACACGGGCTCCAGCACTCTGAATGTCATTTACCAATATGCATTGAGTGCCAATGGCTGCAACAATCCCGACAACGCCCAGGTGAGTATAACGGTGAATGCCAAACCAGTGCTGAAGGTGAATAACCCAGCCCCACGTTGTACCACCTTGATCGATTTGCGGGAGGCTGCCATCACGGCTGGTTCTAGCCTTGGACTGACCCTGACTTACTGGAAGGATGCGGCAACGACCCTAGCTTTGGCTAGCCCACAAAGCACTGATGCCGGGGTTTATTACATCAAAGGGACTTTTGCGGGGACAGGCTGTTTCGACGTGAAACCCGTTACCGTGGTGATTGGCCGCATCCCCGATGCAACGGCTACTAGCAAAACCATCTGTAGCGGCATTCCAGCGGACATCACGGTACTCAACCCCAATGCTGCACCGGGTGCGACTTTCAATTGGACTGCCACCTATGGCAAAGCTCGTAAAGGCCTCGGCAGTGGTAGCGGCGTACCCTTTGGAGTCAATGCCATTGACGAACTGCTGATCAACCTCACCCGCAAGCGCACCGAAGTAGTGTACACCATCACCCCGGTAGGTTCCCAAGCGGCTGGTTGTATTGGCGAGCCCATCACGGTGCGGCTAAAGGTCAACAGCATGGGCAAACGTTGCTCCGAGGCGGAACCAACGGCTTTCCGCGATACCATTCCGCACAATACCGCACCCCAAATCAAAGTCAACCAGGTTAAGCCCAAAAAGCAGAAAAAATACCTGGTGCAAGCCATCAGCAACCCGGATAGTGTGAAGGGCGTGAGCGAAGCGCCGTATACCCGCCCACGTGGCTCGGTATTCGAAGAAAATGTGCTGCAAAACCGTACCCGCCAACCTGCCGTGGTTGTGTATACCATTGTACCGTATAGCAAAGGTCCGAACTGGCGCGACAACAACGGCACCGGGGATGATGTACTGGGTGCTTCTTTCGACGTAGTTGTTACGGTGCAAGGGGCCCCTGGTTTCAGAGAAACTGAACTGCCTGAAATTGCCTCCCAGCCAAAAGCGTTGGAACAAAAACAAGGCAGCCTGGATAAACCGCTCCAACTTCAAAAGCCCCTTGCTCCGGCACTGCTGGACTACATGGTAGAAGCGGCTCAACAACCTGCAGCGGAAAAAGTGGTCTTGTTGCAAAACGTACCGAACCCCTTCCAGGGCAATACCCAAATTGGCTTCTACTTGCCTGAAGCGACGCAAACCAAACTGACCGTTCGAGATGTGAAGGGCGCAGTGCTTTACCAAATTCAGGGGGAATACAACAAAGGTTGGAACCTGCTGAATGTAGAAGCGGCGACGCTGCGCAGTTCCGGGGTGTTGTACTATAGTTTGGAAACGGCCAAGTTTGTGGAGACGAAGCGGATGGTGGTGCTGAAGTAAATGACGAATGAAGGAATGACGAGTGACGAATGGTCGCCCTGGGTTGGGGCGGGATTCGTCACTTGTTGTTTTATTAGAGTTTGTACTGCACGCCATTCATTTTTTCTCCTCCCCATTAAAAAGCTCACT
The DNA here is from genome assembly GCA_027488855.1 of Saprospiraceae bacterium. GTDB lineage: Bacteria > Bacteroidota > Bacteroidia > Chitinophagales > Saprospiraceae > Haliscomenobacter. The sequence goes on along the minus strand of JAIYAV010000138.1, from coordinate 5,083 downwards.
CACAATAATCCCAATGTACACGCCCATTGCACTTTCGACAATGGCCAACCACTGGTTCATGTCTTGCAGGGTGAAATCACCCTGCGCTCGCCAGGAAATCCCTAGACTAAAGGACCACACATAAGCCGGAATCAGCGTAAAAGTCAAATAAACCAGCCCTGTAGGCACGATCCGTTTGGCCGTCTGGCTGTGCTGATGACGCTGCCGCAAATAACTGGTCAAAATGATGCTCAGGTAAGCCACAAAAATGGGCATCAGGTAGCCCATTACCGAAAAAAACTCCTCTTTGGACAAGCCTCCGGTTTGGCGGTGAAAATTGGCCCAGAGCAGAAGCATTAACTTTCCACCCAATAAAGTCACGGCTACTCCAGTTTTTAGCGTGCCTTCCCGCATACCTTTGGGCTGGCTAGCTGCTTCCACGCCGGGGCTGGCGTCGGGCATTTCATCCAACAAACCCAACAAACCAGCAGTGATTTGATTGCGTTGTTTGCGCAAATCATCGTGATCGGCCTGTCCAGTGCGCTCGCTGCGGAGCATGGCTTCATGGTCGCCCGAAAGGAGTAAGGCATCCTGGTACCAGTTGGTATCTGGCCATTCATGCGCGTAGGTCAAAGTGCTGCGGATGGCCTCACGTAGCTTTCCGTCGGCGATCTGGGTGCGAATGAGGGCTTTGTTCATGGTTTGTTCAGGTTGAGCAGCACTTGGCGAATCTCCAGGCGGAGTTTGTCGGCGTAGTCTTCCAGATCGGCTTTGAAGGCGGTGTCCATGGGTTTGTAACCTGCACGGCCTACTTCGCTGTAAAAACCTGAACCGTACTGGCCATCTACTTCCAGGCTGAGAATAAAACCATTGGCTTCTTTGGCATAGGTAAAGGTAAAAGTAAGCCGCTCCCGCTTGATCCAGTTTAAGTTGAGCATCGGGCAAACCATACAATTGCGCTCCGATGCCAGTACTTCCTTACACAGGTCATTGGCCTTGAGGCGCAACACGGCTTCATTTTCCAATACTTCCACACTGGGGAAACGTTGCTCGCAGGTACGCTGGGAATAGCGCTTTTTGAGGTGCGTTTGAATGGCTGCAAACACCCGTTCTTTGCTGTAAGCGTTTTGCCATTGAATCTGGGCTGGCTTTTTAAGTTTGCCCAATTGGTGGGGCTTGATCTCGATGTGCCGGGTTTCGGATTTCCAACCCAATTCCTCTACTTTAACCTGCGCGGAGTCAAAGCGGATTTTGACCTCAAAATTGTATTTTTTATTGCGGTCGTAAGTGTCGTAGATCAAGACCCGGGAAACTTCCTGAGGCGTCTCCATCAATTGAATCATTTTGTAATAAAGCGTCTGCTCCAGTGTGAGGCCTTTCCGGGCAGCGAAGTCTTTTTGGAGTTGTGCCCAGGCGGCATGGCAATGGTCGCTGTCTTCATTAAGGAAACCGAGGAAGAGATTGAGCGCATTGGGCCTGGTTTGGACGGTGTGGACGCGCAAGGTGGTGCCCAAGCCGGAATCCACGAGCCACTGTTGATAGACCATGGCTTGTTGGCGGAAATAGGCGGTATCGGATTGGAGGTTGGATTGGGCACTGCCGTGTAGGGCAAAAGCCAAGATCAGGATAATGAGGGAAATAGTTTTAGCCATATGTAGTAAGGGTATTTAACTCACTTTTTTGTATTCTTCCTGCCAAACTGCGTGCTCCATTGCTTTAAACGCCGGGAACAATTCGCTCCGGTGTTTTTGCACAAAATACAGGATTTCTACGCCCACCACCTGGTCGTTTTCATCGTAGTCGACCACTACGTGCGGCTCCACTTCTGCGCTATCAACCACAGGTTGGTCGCTCAGTTTGATGTATAGGGCATCAGCCTCTTTATCATAATTGAATTTCATTGGTCATTGTTTTTGGTTCTTTTGCGATCAAAATGAGCAGTAATCACAATACTGGTCAAGGGATTGAATACAACTTTCAAACATCGGCTCGCAGCCTCCAGAATTCTTTTGAAAAAATGGGTTTCGTCCGGTTCGATCTCTTCTTTTGAATCCGGGTTTTCAAGGGTATCTTCAATCCATTCGCGTTTCAAATTACGCTCTTCCATCCGCGTTTCCAAATGCTGCGAAAAAGTATAAGGTTTCCGTTCCATAGGGTTGATCGTATGACTACAAATATAATCTTTTTTAATTTTCGGCGGAGGCGACCTTCACAGCTTGGCCACTACCAGCCGCCTCTTTTGCCGATGTATTTACCCGTTGCCGGGCGGGATAAACCTCGCGCTTACCACAGGCACGCTCTATTGACAACTTTTGGCAATAAACTCTGGCCCAGAGTAATCTGGTAGGCACCGGAGCACCCGGAAACCAGTATTGTTGTTTCGATTATCCGGGTTGTTCCTGTTGCGATTCGCTACACGGCTATTGTTTGGATTATTGTTCCAAGACCCGCCACGAACCACGCGGGTGAACATGCAGGTTTACCCCATGATTGCGAAGATACCAAAATGTATTGTATGCGGTACGTCGACTTTGCCCGAATTTTAGATGGCCTAGCCAACTATTTAGGCTAGACTCCATTTTTTCGGGAGAAAGTTTGCCCTCCGCTCTCCGCTGAAGCAACGCTCGCAAATGTCTTCGATACCTTTTGTTCTTTTCCTTGCGTACGTACCGAAAATAGGGATACACTTGGAGTCCCAGGAAGGGGACGCCGTCTTTAACCTGATAAATCTGGGTTTTATGGGGATGTGGCAAAAGACGGTATTTACTCAGTTCTTCAGTCAGTTTTAATTGCCACTCTTGCAACTCTGTTTTGCTTTCACCAAACAACACAAAATCATCCACATAACGAATGTACCCAGCTACACCAAGTTTTTGCTTGATGAAATGATCAAAACGATTGAGGTATACATTGGCCCAAAATTGGCTGGTCAGGTTGCCAATCGGCAAACCTTTAGGGCGTTGATCGGGTGTGAACAGGTCGTCGCCCGGGAAGTAGATAAAACTGGGTTCCTGAACATTGGAAGCATCAATGATCGTGTCACAAAGCCAAAGCGTATCCGGGCAGGCTATCTTCCAACGAATTTCATTTTTCAAAATTTGGTGATCCACGCTGGGAAAAAACTTTTTGATGTCGCACTTGAGCACATAAGGGAATTGCTTGGCATATTCCTGGTATTGTTCTATGGCACGATGAACACCTTTTCCTACCCGATTGGCATAGGAAGTATGGATGAAGGTTTTTTCAAAAATAGGCGCGATGATATTGCACAGGGCGTGATGAACTACCCGATCCCGAAAAGGGGCGGCGCTGATCATACGTTCTTTGGGGTCATGGATCAAAAAGGTTTTGTAAGCTCCAGGCCGGTATTGTTTTTGTTGCAGTTCTGCTTGCAAAAGGAACAGTTCTCGTTCCTGATGAAAAACGAAACGCGCAACATCGGGTCGATCGGTTTTGCCCCGTTTGGCGTTGGCGAGCGCCGTCAGCAAATTGTCAAATGTGGTAATTTGATCAAAAAGATGCGTGTAGGTTTTCATATTCCCTTTGATCTGCTTTCTTTGACAAAAAGAATCATGCAAAATTCCAAAGACGTCATTGTACTAAAAGTCTACGCACTCCTTAAAGAATTGATTCCAATCCTCAACAAAATGCCGCGTGCACAAAAATTTGCGCTGGGCGACCGTTTGCAGAACCACGTTTCTGATCTTTTGGAGGGCTACATCCGTGCCTATTACGCCCAAACGCCCCAAAAGATTGAGCTTTTGCAAGCCAACAACCTGGCGCTCGAAATCATCCGTCACTACATCCGTCTGGCCTTTGAACTCAACTATTTCTCCCAGGCTCAGTACAAAACCCTTGCCGAGCAGGTGAATGAGATCGGCCGCATGACGGGCGGCTGGCTCAAGTCCCTAAAACCCTAAAACCCCTAAATTTCAAAAATTTTTACCCCGCTTCGCGGGAAAGTTTTTAAAAGTAAAAAAGGTAAAAGGGTAAAAGAATAAAAGGGCTCAAGAGTAACTAGCGCCGGAGCACCCGGAAACCAGTACCGTTGCCTCGATTATCCGGGTTGCCCCAGACGCGATTCGCTACACGGCTAAGGTTAGGATTATCGCCCCAAGACCCGCCACGAACCACGCGGGTGCTTCCACTTGCCGGGCCCTGGGGGTCGCGGGAGGGACTGGATTGGTAATAGGTTTCATCGTAATAGTCTTGACACCATTCCCATACGTTTCCGGTCATGTCGTACAGTCCGAAGGTATTGGCATTGAAAGAGCCTACCGGGGCAGTAAAGACATAGCCGTCATCGTAACCTGTAAAAATAGTCCAATCCGAAAATTTACGCTTGCCCAACTCATCGGCTACATTCCCGCCATTCCTTCCACTGGGATTCCCGTTGCCCCAGCTGTATTTGGTGTGTTGTATGCCATTGCCTGCGGCGTATTCCCATTCTGCCTCGGTGGGTAGGCGGTAAGTTTGGCCGGTTTTACGGCTCAGCCACTGGCAATAGGCGGTGGCATCGTTCCAACTGACGTGGATCACCGGGTGGTTGTGCTGGCTATTGGGGCGCAAAGTGCCCTGGGAATCGTGCCGCCAGTTGATGCCCGCTTTCTTTTCAGAGCTGCCTGCGTCGGTGTACACGTAGCTACCGTCGTCCTTTTCAGCATCGGTTTTGTACCCGCTTTCTTCCACAAAAATTTTGAATTGAGCGACCGTCACTTCGTATCTATGCAGGTGAAAATCGCTTACGGTCACCGCATGTACAGGCTTTTCATCATCACTTTCGGTACTACCCATCTGAAAAGTGCCACCCGTGATTTTTACAAAATCGCCAGGTTTCATGCCCAGGGTGTACAAGATCGGGCAGCCATTGTTGCCGGGGTCACCCTTTTCCTGAGGGCATTTGTCGTCGTTGTCGGGCACATTGTCACCATCGCTATCTGGGCAGCCCCGAAAGCGGGTGGGGCCAGCCTGATCGGGGCAGGCATCGCCGGAGTCGGGTACGCCGTCGCCATCGCGGTCGGCAGTGGGGCAGCCATTGCCACCGATGGGGCCGCGTTGGTTGGGGCAGGGGTCTTCGTGGTCAGGAATGCCGTCTGTGTCGCTA
>JAIYAV010000360.1 GCA_027488855.1 Saprospiraceae bacterium | reverse complement strand
GGCCCTGGGTGCGGCCATCGAATCCAAAAGCCGTCGGGTGGTGCTCCTTGACGAGATCGACAAAGCACCCCGCGATTTGCCCAACGATGTATTGGCTGCGCTGGAAGACCTTACTTTTTACGTGCCCGAAATCGATAAAAAGTACAGCGCTGAAGCCAGCAACCGCCCACTGATCGTGATGACTTCCAACTCAGAAAAAAACCTGCCCGATGCTTTTTTGCGGAGGGTAGCTTACCACCACATCAATTTTCCCAGCGACGAAAAACTGCTGGCCATCCTCAGTGCCAAAGTGCCGGGTTTTGCCAAAGACAAACTGGATTTTTTGGTCAACCACTTCAGCGAAATCCGCGAAGACAGCAGCCTCAAACTCCAGAAAAAACCCGCAACCGCTGAGTTGATCCAATGGGCTTACTTGTTGTACAATGCCAGTTTTGACCCGGCACAATTGGAACATTCCAAATTGAATGGGGAGGCAAAACGGGTATTGAGCGCCTCGTATGCGGTGTTGGCCAAGACCAGGGAGGATTTGGCAGCGCTGCGCAAGCGGCTGAAGTGAGTTTCAGCGCAGTTGCGTCCAAAAAATATATTTAAACCTAAAAAATTGCCAAACACCAAACGCCATCATCTCCTCGCCATCCTGCTCCACGAATTGGAAGCCGCAGGATATCCCCTCGGGCCTGCGAAGTACCTGCAGGTGCAGGAACTCCTGCGCCAGACCCCGGCGGATTTGGACTTGGAAGACTGGCGTGGTCTGCTGGCACCTCTCTTTAGCAGCAGCCAGTCGAAGCAGCAGCAATTTTATGCGCTGTTTGACAAAAGTTTGGAACTCGTAAACAAGCTGCATCTTCCGGAGCCTGATTCCGCGCCAGCTCTCCCCGCTGTGCTACGGGAACTGGCAAAAAAAGAAACCCGCTGGCGGCGCGTCATTTACATACTCGCGGGGATACTTCTGGCTGTTTTGGCTGGCTGGCTGATTTTTGCTCAGCCTCAAAAAGAAAAAGCTACGCCCTCTTGTTCCAACAGCCGTACCGAACGCCTCAGCATTGCCCCCAGCGATACCGCCAGCATGACCCTGCGCCTACCCGCCGACACCAGCAAACTCCTCCGTACCAGCCCCCGCGACTGGCAGGCCAGCCCCAATGGTGGCCTCTTTAAAGTGGACAGCAGCGGCCAAGCCACCTACATCGCCAGCAGCAATGCCACGGTCGGAAGCATTGACTCCATGCTGGTCTTTTTGGAAGATGCCCAATGCCGAGACACGGTTTACTGGATCGCCGACATCATCGCCAAACCAAAGCCGATCGCGCAGGACACTGGCCGCATCGCTGAACTGCCCTTACCTTACCCCAAAAACGACATCGCCTTTGCCAGTTTGCGCATTGATGAAAAAGCCCAAAACCGCTACGAAGATTACCAGCGCTGGCAATGGCCTGTCAAAGCCCTGCTCCTGCTCCTGCTTGGCCTTCTGGCCCGAGCCATTGTATATTGGGATCAAACCCGCCGGGCCAAAGCCGTAGCCGAACTGAAGCGCCCCGATCGTGCACCTTACATCTGGAACCCCGAAACGGGCGTTGACGCCACCGAATTCCTGCACAATGATGCGGTACCCCTGCTCACCCGCTTGCGTGGGCGCAGCCTCGACGAACGTTTGCGCCTGGATTTAGCCGCCACGGTGCAATTCAGTATCCGTGCAGGTGGACGCATCCACTTGCGTTATCGCCGCCAAACCCTGCCGCCGGATTTTCTCTTGCTCATCGACCGCCACGATGCCCAAGATCACCGCGCCCGATTGTTTGAAGCGCTGTATCAGGTCTTTCTACGTGCCGAAGCGCCAGTGAGTCGTTATTTTTACGACGGCGATCCCCGGCTTTGTTTTGATGAAGCCTACCCTGGCGGCATTGCGTTGAGCGAGTTGTTGCACCGCCACGCCGGGGCACAACTGCTGCTGATGGGCGAAGGGCAAGGCCTGCTCTCCACCCAGAGTGGCCGCGTAGCGCCATGGACTAGCTTGCTGCAAGCCTGGCCGCGCCGCGTATTGCTGCTCACCCGGCCCATGCAGGCGTGGGGCCGCCGCGAAAAAGAACTACAAACTCTGCTGCCCCTCATGCCTGCCAGCCCGGCCGGACTGGGTGCGGCCATCGACTTGTTTAACTCCGAAGACCCCACGACCCTCAACCCGGATTTGCTCAAGGCGATCCCCGATGCACTGCAAAAACCATTTGAATTCGAACTCGAATTGCTGCCCGACTTGCAGCGGCATTTTTCCACGCCCTACATCGACTGGATTGCCGCTTGCGCCCTGTGGCCCACCTTGCACTGGGATCTAACGCTGTATTTAGGGAAGGTGCTGGAAGATATGGGGACTGGGGACAATGGACAAAACAGTGATGGGTCGGGGCAAGCCCGACCCCTACTGGACTTTGCTGGCATTCGAGAGCTGACTCGCTTGCCCTGGTTTGTGGAAGGGCGCATGCCCGAGGCCGCTCGCGCCACCCTGATCGAATACCTGCAGCAGCGTGGGCTGGAACAGCCCCTGCGTCAGGCCTTGCAAGAACTGCTGCAACAAACGCCCCCTCCCCCTGCCGAGGCCAGCGCCTACGATGATTACCGCATGAACCTCATTCTGAATGAGCTGTTTCTGCGCCCCGATAAAGCCCGCAAACGCGAACTGGAACTTGAGTTTGAACGCTACCTGGCGGCAGGCAAAAAGCCGGACTTTGTGGCGCTTAAACTGCTGAACCGCCCCCAAACCCCGCTGGATGTGCTGGTGGGTGATCGGCTCAAAAAATACGCATTCAAAGAAGGTATGCCGGGCTTGGGCTGGCAACTGCTGCCCAAGTTGCTGGGCATCTGGATCGTGCTGGGCCTGGGCGTAGTTTTGTTCAAACCTTTTGCCAATCCTTGCACGGGGGAAAAGGTGGAGTATAAGGCTCAAACCTATTGCCTGCAGGATACTCGCGACCGGCTCTTGTACCTGGAGCAACTGGCGGCGGATGCCATCGGCACCCAAGCGCATGCTCGAGTGGACAGCCTGGTTGTAGCTGCCGATGCTCTACAGGCACGAGATTCGGCTTTTTACCTCAATACCGCTACGCGTTATTACAACCAGGGCGCCGAGTTTTTCAATTGTAGCCGCCAGCCCGATTGTAGTGCCCTGCCGCCAGATAGCCTGCGCAAAGCCGCCTGCCTCAATTTTGCAAAGGGGGAAAAGCTTGATTCCAGCATCATGAAAAAAACTGGTGTACAATATTATCTGGCGCAGCAGCGCAGTTGTGCGCCTACACAGACCAGCGGAACCGAGCTGCCAGCGCCCGATACCGCCCGCTTTGTGCTGCAAGGCCGGGTGCTGGATGCCGTCAGCCAAAGCCCCATTGTGGGTGCGCGGGTGCGCATGGCTGGGCAAAGCGCTACCAGCACAGCGGGCGGAAGGTACCGCTTTACCGTGCGCGCCAGCACCCTGGGCAATAGCTTGGTACTGCGGGTTACCGCCAATGATTACGAGCCGGGGCTATTGCGCACTTCGCCCCAAAACACCCTACCCGACTTGCGCCTCAGCCCTTCCAACGCTGCCCTGGAACGCGCCGCCTGGGCGAAGGCCATAGCAGCCAATACTCCCGCCACCTACACCGCTTACCTGGAAGCATTCCCCAATGGGCTCAATGCCACCGAAGCCCGTAAGCGCATTGCCGATGCCACAAGCGCCCGCGAGCAAAGCGCCTGGACGGAGGCGCAGCGCCTCAATACCATAGCTGGGTATGAGAACTTTTTGCGCGAATTCTCTGCCAGTGTCTTTGCGCCTGAAGCGCAAAAAAGCCTGGCTAATCTGCGCGACGATGCCGCTTGGGCCAGCGCCCAAACCGCCAATACCCCCGCCGCCTGCCAGCAATACCTAAACAGCCATCCCAATGGCCGCCATGTGGATGCTGCCAGGAAATGCGCCAACCCGCCACCCCCAAAAGTGGATGCACCCCGCCCGGCCATGGTGCGCATACCAGCAGGTAGCTTTGAAATGGGGGATCAGTTTAGAGATGGAGATAAGTCGGAATTACCCGTGCACAACGTCATTGTTTCTGCCTTTGAGATTGGACGCTACGAAGTGACTTTTGCCGAATACGACCTCTATTGTGAAGCGACCAAAACACCCAAACCTGAAGACGCAGGCTGGGGTCGCGGCATCCGCCCGGTGATCAATGTAAGTTGGGAGGACGTAGTAGCATACTGCAACTGGCTTAGCGAGCAGCACGGTTACCAGCCCGTGTACAGCATCAAAGGCAGCGCAGTGACGGTCAACTCTAATGCCAACGGCTACTGCCTGCCCACCGAGGCGGAATGGGAATACGCGGCAAGGGGCGGCGGCAAAAAAGTGCGCTTCGGCAATGGCAAAGATGTGGCCGACCCCACGGAGATCAATTTTAATGGCTCAAAAGACTACAAAGAAAAATATTCGGTCGTAGGTGAATACCGGAGAAAAACCGTACCCGTAGCAAGCCTCAAGAGCCCCAATGCCCTGGGCTTGCACGACATGAGCGGGAATGTGTGGGAATGGTGTTGGGATTGGTACGATGAGAATTATTACGGAAAAAGCCTAACAACCAATCCGCAGGGGCCAGCTAGTGGAGATCGCCGGGTGTTGCGCGGCGGTTCTTGGTACGACCTTCCGAGCCTCTGTCGGGCGTCCCTTCGCGACAGGTACGATCCAGATTACCGCTACTACTATATTGGGTTTCGGTTAGCCAGGCACTAACCCTTTGTCACTTTTACCCTTTTACCCTTTAGCTGTCGTGTTGGCTGTGGTGTTGTCGGCGCGAAGCGCCCAATTTTTTTTTATGAAGACGTTTAACCGGCTAAAAAATCAAATAGTGGCTTTTGACAACCTGCTTTTGGCGGTAAAAAAGGCCAGTAAGGGGAAGAAGTACAAAAAAAGCGTGACGGAGTTCTGGTTTCAGCAGGAAAGGGAGCTGTTGCGCTTGCAAAAAGAGCTGAGTGAAGGCAGTTGGAAGCCGGGCGAGTACCAAACCTTTATGGTGTACGACCCCAAGGAGCGCATGATCAGCGCGGCACCGTTTCGGGATCGGGTGGTACACCATGCGCTGTGCAATGTCATTGAGCCCATCTTTGAGCGGACATTTATCGCCAGCAGTTATGCCAATCGGAAGGGAAAGGGCACCCATCGCGCCATTGAAGAGTACCAGGAATATGCCCGGCAATTCCCATTTGTGTTGAAGTGTGACGTGCGCAAGTTTTTTCCCAGTCTGGATCATGAAATCCTCAAGCAGGAAATAGCCCGCAAGATTTATTGCCGCTTTACCCAACGCTTGTGTCATGCCATCATTGATGGCTCTAACCCCCAAACACCAGTGCACGATTATTTTCCGGGGGATGACCTGTTTACGCCCCATGTGCGCAGGCGGGGTTTGCCCATCGGCAACCTCACCAGCCAGTTTTGGGCCAATGTGTACCTAAATCGTTTCGATCATTTTGTCAAAGAGCAATTGAAGGTGCCAGGATACATTCGTTACGTGGATGATTTTGTGCTGTTTGGGGAAAGCGCTGCCCAATTGCGGGGCTGGAAGCAGGAAATAGAACGGTACTTGGGCGATTTGCGGCTGAGTTTGCATCCCAACAAAACCCATATCCACCGCACGGTCTGTGGTGTTCCGTTTTTGGGATTTCGGACTTTTCCTTACCGGCGGGTTTGCCTCAAAGCCAAAGTACACCGTACCAGGCGGCACATCCGGGTCAATGTCCGGCAATTCAAACGCCGAAAAATTAGCCCTGAACGGATGGAGTCTTCACTGAATAGTTGGTTGGGGCATGTTCGTTTTGGGCAGTCAGGGCGCCTGGAATACAATACCTACTGGGAGTTGAAGCACCAGGACGTCAACGTATTCAAACACCCCAAGGGGAGTTGGCGCATTCTATAAACCTGGGGTTAATTCAACGATTTTAACCAGCCGCCTGTCATCTTGCCGATTTCATCGATCTTTTTGATCATGTCTTCATACAAAGTGGATTTGTACAAACCAAGCTCAAAACCCAAACGAAAGAAAAAACGTAATTTCTCCAACTTGAGGTTGACCGTTCTCAGGATTTGCTTTTTGGGTTCAGGCGGGGCATAGACCGCTTCAATCAACAATTCCAATAAGTCAGCCAGGTGATTGAGTACTCGATCGGAGAAATTGTACTTGTAATTTCTGGGCAGTGCGTTCAACCTAGGTGTTGCTTCTTTAAGTAAGTCGTAGGTTTTGGCCAAAACCGTTTCTTTGGACTGATTCATATTGGATGGATTGAAGAGAACTTGTTCATCTCTTGAAAAAAAGGGAGCGTTCACCCATAATCTGGTTACCAGCCCCCCTTGCCGCCGATGCATTTGCCCGTGGTTGGGCGGGATAAGTCTCGCACTTAAAAGGTTCTCTTGCCAGCAACACTGGTGAACTGGCAATGCTGACCAAGATCAAAGACCAAATCATACAGTCCTGACTTTAAGTCCCTGGCTAACCGAAACCCAATATTGTTGTTGCGGTTATCTGGATTGTTCCTGTTGCGATTGGACGCCCGACAGTTGTTTGGATTGTTGTTCCAAGAACCGCCGCGCAACACCCGGAAATTAGACTTACCCCTTGCAAAGAAAAAGCATTTATCCCGCTGGTACAAGTCCAGACTTGTACCAGCGGACCATTGCACGCGACTCGTCGGGTTTTTTATTAAAAAAATAAATTTTAATATAAAAAATTAAAAACAAATAATTAATTTAGTGCAAAAAAACACCGATGCCCAAGAAACCAGCCAAACCACACGATGAGTTTTTCAAAGCTACTTTTGGTCGCAGAGAAGTTGCTTTAGAATACCTGCAAAGCATGTTGCCTGTTGATTTACAGCAAGATTTGGCCATTGAGCACTTGGAAAGGGTCAATGGTTCTTTTGTATCTCCGGCGCTACAAGAATTTTTTTCAGATGTAGTATACCAATGCCCATTCCGGGACGGCAAACACAGGATCAATGCCGCTTTCATTTTGGAGCACAAAAGCAAGCCCGAAAGTCGGCCCCACCTGCAGCTTTTGCGCTACCTATTGGACGCCTGGACGGAGCAGTTGAATCAAGGCCAAAAGCAGCTTACCCCGATCGTACCCATTCTGATTTATCACGGTAAGCGGGGTTGGAAAAAACGCAGCATGAGCCATTATTTCGGGAAAAATTTGCCTGCTAGTCTGCTGCCATACATTCCGTCATTTGACTACATTTTTACCAATGTCCGGAACCTGAGCGATGAACAAATTCTGGAACTATGTCACGGTTTACTCATCAATACCTTACTCATGATGAAACACATCTGGGAGCCGGATTACATTTTGCAAAACCCTCAACTGATCTTCATTAACCTCGATGAACCCCACCAACAGCAAGACTTCATTGTATTTATGCTTGCTTATTTTTTAAAAAACACCGAAATTGCCAAAGAAAAAATCCAGGACTTTATTCAAACACTGCCAAAAGTCTTAAATCAAAGCACCATGAGTACTTACGATATGATTGTCAAAGAAGGGGAAACTAAAGCGCAAAAAGTTTTTGAGGAATTGTTGGCAAAAGAACGGCAGCGTTTAGAGGAAGTACTTGAGCAAGAACACCTACGCGCCGAAGAAGAGCGTCAACGTTTGAACAATACCATCCTCAAATTACACCAAATTGCAAAAATGCCCGTTGCAGAAATTGCGCTGATGGTCAGTAGTGAAATAGAATACATTGAAGCCTTAATTGCCAAATCCGAGGAGGATAAAACGAATCAAAACTAAGCCTACTTCCAAATCCCCTTCAAGCTCCACAACTGCCCCTTCACAATCTCCACTTTCCCACCCTCACAAAACAGGGAAATGGAATCAAATGGTGTGGTAGGGAAAAACAAATCTGTCAATACTATCCTACCTTCATCGGCAAAAAGTTCGATGGAAGAAACATCCAACAGGATGTGCATTTTCACTTTGCGGTCTTTGCTTTCACGGGATGCGATGTGTACTTCTTTGCCAAACGCTTTTGAAAAATCGTGCTTGCCCGCCAGCCGCCGGTCGCTAAAAAAATGATTCTGAACGGCATCCATTCCGATTCGGTATTTTTCTCCACTGGCATTGCTGAGTTCAAGTCCCCATTTTACCTGCGGATCGCTGGGCAGCATAACTTCCAGTTCAATTTCCAATTGGGCAGGCGAAAGGCCGCTTTTTTTGCCCACATCCAAAGTTCCAGACAGGGATTGAGGCGCTAGGGTAAAGCTCTTGGCACGCAGCTTCTTTTGTTCAGGTATGGTCTGCGAAAATACCCTCAAACCATCTGGAGTTTGCCGCAGGCTCAGTTCGCGGGCGACCGTATTGGCGCTGCGCCAAGGCTGGGTGGGTACATTTGATGCATAGTCCCAATTGCTCATCCAACCCATGAACAAACGCCGACCAGCGGGCGCATCCGACCAAGTCACCCCGGCGTAATTGTCGCGGCCCCAGTCCATCCAGAGAACCTTGTTAAGGGCATTGTCATTGCGGAAGGTTTTGCCGTCAAACTCGCCGATGAAGTATTGGGTGGCTGAGCCGCCATTGGGTCCGCCGGGATTGATGCTTTGCAACAAAACCCACTTAGTTTGATTGCTGCCAGCTACCTTCATTGGAAAAAAATCCGGGCATTCCCACACCCCGCCGTGGTTGCCGTGATCGGCACCGAAGTTGCTGAGGAAGGTCCAGTTTTTTAAATCGGGCGAACCGTAAAAACGCACCTGATTTTGCGCAGCGAGCACCACGATCCATTGTTTACTCTGTTCATGCCAGATCACCTTGGTATCGCGGAAGTCGCGGATGCCGGGGTTGGGGATCACGGGGTTGCCTTGGTATTTGGTCCAGGTACGGCCAGCGTCGTTGCTGTAGGCGATGGATTGATATTGAAAATCGTTGCGCCCAGCTTTTTCTCCCTCCATCAAGTGGTGGGTAAACATGGCAACCATCGGTGGCTGGCCATTGATGCCAAAGCCGCTGGTGTTTTTCCAGTCGATCACCGCACTACCCGAAAAAATGTAGCCCAGGGAGTCCGGGTACAAGGCGATGGGCAAATTGCGCCAATACACCAAATCCCTGCTCACCGCGTGCCCCCAGTGCATAGGTCCCCAAACTTTATCTTCGGGGTAATGCTGGTAAAACAAATGATATTCCCCTTTGTAGTAGACCATGCCATTGGGGTCGTTCATCCACATGTAGGGTGGGGAAAAATGGAATTGAGGGCGATGGGGCTCATGGTAATGGCCGCTTTGGGTTACTCCTTTTACTCCAGTCAGCAGGATCATCAATAAATATAATGTTGTGCGCAAGTAGGTTTTCATGGACTGATTGATTTTGGACACCAGGTCTTTTGATTAAAAGTACAAGATCAAGGTCTCTCCACCAAAAAAATCTTAGAGCAGCTTCAACACTAGCTGGTACAAGTCTCCAGACTTGTACCCCTATTTTCGCGTCTCTGACGCATGCGAAATGCAAAAAAATCTTGAGCGAGCACACGTCAGAGACGTGTCGATATTGGTACAAGTCTGGAGACTTGTACCAGCTCAGCGCTGAAACGTAGAACTGATTATGTGTTCCCAAAGCCTTAAAGCAGCTTCAACACCCGCTCCACAGCTTCCATTCCACTCACTACCGCCCCATCCATGTAGCCGGGAAATGTAGCAGCGGTTTCTGTGCCTGCAATGATAAAACGACCATCAAAATAGGTGTCCCTAAAAACTGGATCGCCATTGTTTTGATGAGGCAAAATGTATCCGAAATAGGGCTCAAAAGTATCCTCCTCGTGTTGCCAAACACAATCGTAGTAGGTCGTGTATTGCAGGGCT
>JAIYAV010000102.1 GCA_027488855.1 Saprospiraceae bacterium | reverse complement strand
TACACTCCGCTTTTAGCGCCTCACTGGGGAAAATTTCAGCTCATTTTCGCTTGCGAACCAGAAATCCAAACACACGCTGACGTATCAGGTCAGTGCTCTAACCAATTGAGCTACACCAAGAAATTGAATTGAATTGGAATTGAATCGCCACTGCTTCACTTCAGCGGCGGATGCGGGAGCGAAGTGGCGATTAACGTTGTCGTTGAATCTGGATGCGAATGTTGTGAAGAATCATCATTTTTAAAGGTTATGCCCCAATAACCAAGAAGGGTGGCGGAGAGTTCCCGAGGGGGTGATTTTTTTCACGCGCTGTCTTCCTCTTATTGCCGATCAGTTGCGATAACCCAGAAATACGTTTAACATGGGTACTTTAAATGAAGCTACCATGATCCAAATACCACTGCAAGTTGATCCTCCAATCCTGATTTCCCTGAATAAATCGCCAAATGAATTTGGGGAAGAGTTGAAACTATGGGCAGCAATCGGCTTTTATGAGCATGGTAAACTCAGCCTGGCTAAAGCGGCAGACGTAGCGGGGTATCATCGGCTGGATTTTGAGAAAGCTTTGGCAAAGTTGAATATTCCGATTTCGTTGTTGGAGATCGATGATTTAATGGCGGATTTAGCATTTTTAGAAAAGTTGTGAAGCATGCTTCTCATTGCCGACACTAGCCCCCTCATTTCACTGTTGGTGATTGATCAACTTCAGCTTCTGGATCAATTATTTGAAGAATATTATTTGCCTAGGGCTGTAAGGGAACTTTAGCAGTTTTATTGAGAGCACATGGGAAAAGACTGATTACAGAGCTAAGGCCATTGTTTATGACGTTGCTGGAGAAAAATCGCTATTACTCGAAAATTTTGCTCAACCAGTTGCTTGAAAAGGTTGGAGAAAATAGGATGTGAGACTTTGTTGATAGAATATCAGGTTAGTAAGAGGTATAGGGATACCCTAACTTCGGCAAGCTATATCGGCACATTCCTTTTAAACGCACTCCCAAAATCCACCAGCGATTCCGTCTTAATCACCCCCTTAATGTGGTCTATCTTTTCGTACAACAATTTCCGCATGTGCTCGCTGCTTCTGGCCACTATCCGAATGTACAGCGCATAACTCCCCGTGATGTAATAACACTCCGTCACTTCCGGAATCTTTTTCAACTCCTCGATGATTTGTTGGGAATCCGAGTCATCCCGCAGCACCAGCCCCGTAAAAGCGCTCCACTCAAAGCCCAGTTTTTTTTCATCCAAAATAATGCTCACCTGTTTCAGCACCCCCAGGTCTTTGAGGCGGGCTACCCGTTGGTGTACCATGGTGTTGGAGATGCCCAGATCCTGGGCAATTTGGGCGTAGGCCCGGCGGCCATCCTGCTCAAGTGCCTTGAGGATTTGGCGATCGTGCTCATCGAGGTAGGGCAACTCGTGCATAGGGAGGCTATTTTGGGTAAAAAGACGGAAGGCTACATCAAGACATATCGGGAAACGCTAAGTTACCCACCAATCCAAAAATTACCTCCCGAAAGTTTTCCACTTTCGGGAGGTTCGAGCAATGACCAAATGGCTAAATTATTTGAAAGGCTAATCTAAACCAGATATATAACCTAACCTACCGATTGATCACATTTTTAAACTTCGGTCTCCTTGGCGTCACATCCCCCAAACGTTCCTTTTTCAAACGTTCAAAGTCCGAATAATTCCCTTCAAAGAACTCCACCGTAGAGTCGCCTTCAAAAGACAAGATATGCGTCGCCAGGCGGTCGATGAACCAGCGGTCGTGGCTGATCACCAGCACGCAACCCGCGAAGTTTTCTAAACCATCCTCCAGTGCCCGGAGCGTATTGATGTCGATGTCGTTGGTCGGTTCATCCAGCAGCAGTACGTTGCCACCTTCGCGCAGGGTCATCGCCAGGTGTACGCGGTTGCGTTCCCCGCCGGAGAGGATGCCGAGTTTCTTTTGTTGGCCATCGCCACTGAAGTTGAAGCGGCTGATGTAGGCGCGGGAGTTGACCACGGCTTTGCCCACGGTGATGTTGTCGTTGCCCGCCGAGATGGCCTCGTACACCGTTTTATCCGCATTTTGCAATTGCTCGTGCGATTGATCCACGTAGGACAGTTGCACGGTATCCCCGATGGTCACCTCACCCGTATCCGGCTTTTCTTTGCCCATCATGATTTTGAACAAAGTCGATTTACCCACCCCGTTGGGGCCAATGATGCCCACTACGGCGTTTTTGGGAATGGACAAGGAAAGGTTTTCGAACAAAATCCGGTCGCCAAAAGACTTGCTCACGTTCTGAAGGTCGATCACCACATCGCCCAAGCGTGGCCCGGGCGGGATGAACAATTCCAGGCGGGCTTCTTTTTCTTTGACTTCCTCATCGGCCAGTTTTTCGTAGGCACTCAAACGAGCCTTACCCTTGGCCTGCCGGGCTTTGGGGGCCAAACGAATCCATTCCAATTCCCGCTCCAAGGTTTTGCGGCGCTTGGACTCGGATTTTTCCTCCTGCTCCAGGCGTTTGGCCTTTTGCTCCAACCAGGAAGAGTAATTGCCCTGCCAAGGAATGCCTTCGCCACGGTCGAGCTCTAGAATCCAACCCGCTACGTTGTCCAGGAAGTACCGGTCGTGCGTTACAGCGATAACGGTACCGGGGAAGTTTTTCAGGTATTGCTCCAACCAGTCTACCGATTCGGCGTCGAGGTGGTTGGTCGGTTCGTCGAGCAAGAGGATGTCGGGGTTGCTCAGCAGCAGACGGCACAGGGCCACCCGACGGCGTTCTCCACCCGAAAGCACCTTGATGAGCGTGTCGCCCTCAGGGCAACGCAGGGCATCCATGGCGGTTTCCAACTTATGATCGAGCTCCCAGGCGTTGGCGTGGTCGAGGTATTCCATCAGCTCGCCCTGGCGTTCGATGAGGCGCATCATTTCGTCGTCGTCCATAGGCTCGGCGAGTTTGAGGTTGATGTCCTCATACTCGGCCATTTTGGTCACGACTTCGCTGACGGCTTCTTCTACGGTTTGGCGC
Organism: Saprospiraceae bacterium; assembly: GCA_027488855.1. GTDB lineage: Bacteria > Bacteroidota > Bacteroidia > Chitinophagales > Saprospiraceae > Haliscomenobacter. The sequence continues at coordinate 47,468 of JAIYAV010000102.1, read as the reverse complement.
ACCGTTTTGGACTCATCCAGCACGGGTTCCTGCTCCAGGTAGCCAATTTTGTAGGTGCCATCAAAGGTGATGCGGCCCTGGAAGTTGGAATCCAAGCCTGCAATCAGCTTTAGCAAGGTCGACTTACCTGAGCCGTTGAGACCCAAGACGCCAATTTTCGCGCCATAAAAAAAGGAGAGCCAAATGTTCTTCAGCACTTGTTTTGAAGGGGGGAAGATTTTACTGACCCCTTCCATGGAAAAGATGATCTTTTCGCCTGCCATAGGTTCTTGTGGTTAAATTTTTTGGACTGTAAAGATGGGAAAAATTGGGAGATTTGAGGTATAGGGTATAACACAAATTAACCTTGGACTGCATGAATTAGTGATGGTTCTTCATTCCACTCTTGTCCAAGAAAAAAGCGACCATTGGCTTTTTTGCTGCGCTTAACTCCGTCTTCACCCCAAGCACCCCATTGTTTGAAGAAAAAAGCGACTTTTTGTTCGTCACATTGTCGCTGAATATTGATTGCCCAAGTTGGATTCATTTTACGGGCTTTATGACCACTTTCCCCACCTACGATAACCCAATGTATTCCTGCTAAATCAAGAGCTCCTAAGTCTGCTAGAAGCGGCTCCGCCGATATAAAACGAATTTGCGCAGGTATTACACGTAGCGCATCAATTCTTGATTTCGTTTTGGCAGATTCCACACTGACGCCTAGCCAGACATTCTCAGGTATAGTCCTTCCATTGCAATATTCACTGAGAATTTTTTCCCTTTTGGTTAAAATTTGGTAAGTATGCTGTGGCGTCTGTGCAATAACATCAAAAACTTTATCCAAGAAATCGAAAGGCATTTCCTCGTGAAATAGATCACTCATCGAATTAACAAAAAACTTGGTTGGTCGCCTGATTTTTAAAGGGGCACTCAATCGATCGGGCATTAGCGTAAACTCAAAACCATTTTCGTAGCCAGGAGCACCCATCGCTTGTAGGCGTTTTGCCATTGTTTCAGCGTAACAATGTTTACAACCAGAACTCACCTTGTTACAGCCAGTACTAGGGTTCCAAGTTGCTTCTGTCCATTCTATTTTGGAGTATTTCATTTTTTTAGGATTTTGTACTCCACTATTTTTGGAGGTGACCCGTAAACGTTTTTGTATGTTACACAAGGCGAAAGGCTAAGGTAATCAATCAACCTCTCTGCCTTCATTTTTTTTAATTCCTCTGCTGCATGACTTCCTAGGTATCCTTCATCTAAAGTAAATTTGTAGGCATCAGCATTGTCTTTTATCTGCCCACTATGTACTTTCTCCCTCATTTTTTTCTGAAAAGCCTCTTTCTTGGTTAATCTTTTAGGCTCAAAAAGGCTCAGTTCACCCTTTTTGAGATCATCATCAATGTCAAAATTTGCCTCACCATTCATTTCATTTCTTTTCCAGGCTATAGTCAAAAATTTGTCGACTGCTCTTGGATGTGATGCCCCAAAAATTATGCCGTGTATGTTAGCTCCTTTCTTTAACGAAAATGGGTACAATCGAAGTGGCGAATCTATGGGTAAAAATTTCTTCAATTCGCTTAAAATGCTCCTATGAATGTACTGGTATGGGTTTTGCTTTATTGAATTCATATCCAACTCTAAGTGAGCTTTAAATTCTTCTTGTTCGCCAAAACGGTAGAAATAAGAAGAAGATACGAAGTACAAAAAATCAGTTCTTTGAGTTTGCTCTAGAGCTAGTAAATATTTTGAAGCTAGAAATTGAATTCCATTTTGGTCAAGATACACCAGGCTAGGGAACTCTTGAATCAGGGGTAAAAGATCAAAAAAACACTCTTTAAAGTCTTTGTTCAAGATGGAAAGCTCAATAGCTCTGCCTACCTCTGGGTAGTTTTTTAGATAGTCCGAACATGCTTCTTCAAGTAGGTGAAATTTTTTCTTATCATACTCATTGAAGAATACTTTGATTTTGACTTTCTTTTGAAAAACATTGCCAATCTGTTCTTTGATCTTGTTCAAAATACGGATTGGGCTACCAGATACACCTTTTATGTCATAGCCAGTTCCAGCAAAAAAGTCAAAAATGCAGATGACAGGATCTCCATACATAACAAAAGTAGGAATCCAGGCTTGGGCATAGTCCTCAAAAATTTCTAATTTGGCGATGGTTGTATCGTCAAATGGTTTTTCGTGTAAATTTTTACTCATTACAGTGGCCTTAAATTACTGTAAAAATAAAAAGTTTTTATAAATCTAAAATAATATTGTTTTAAATTTTTAGTTTTTTTTGTCTTGCACCTCACTCCACCAAATCCTCTTCCCGAAACCCCCTTTGCAAATTCCGCACATACTCATTCCGAAAAGGAAAGCCCCGCATTGCCCCGAACACAAAGCCCCCAATATGCGCCCAATACGCGATCCCATCCGTTTCGGCTGTTTCTACTTGAAAGCTGCCGAGGCCATTTTGGAACTGTGAAAAAATCCAGAAGCCCAGAAACAAGAACGCTGGGACCCGAAAGGGGAAAATCAGGAACAAGACCTTCACCTTCGATTGCGGAAACATGACCATGTACGCGCCCATCACCGCCGCAATGGCACCACTGGCACCAACAGTAGGAATGCCACTGTCTACATTGAAAAAAATATGCGCCGCATGGGCAACCAAGCCGCCTGCCAGGTAAAAAATCAGAAAGCGTACGTTGCCGATCACCGCTTCGATGTTGTCGGCAAAAATCCAGAGAAACAGCATGTTGCCCACGATGTGCCCGATGCTGCCGTGCAGAAACATACTGGTAAAAAGGGTGTACAAACGTTGTCCTTGCGTAATTTCGGCCGGGATAGCCCCGTAATTCATGATGAATTGCCCGAGTTGGTCGCCCTGGTTCATTTCCAGGATAAAAACCAATATGTTCAATGCCAAAAAAGTGTAGCTTACAATAGGGTAGTGTCCACCTTTGACATTGTCGTCGCCAATTGGGAAAAGCATAATTGTTGTTTTTTCTTTTTCTACTGGTAAAGAAACGGAAATAAAAGCGCATTTCGCTGGGCTTTTTTCATTGTTCCCGAGGATAAACCCGCCCATCATTCTTCAACATACTCCCCGCCTCCACAAATCCCCTCACCGGACACAAAGGATAAATCACCGCCCCACGCCCCACCATAGTACCCGGAAAAAGTACAGCATTGCACCCAATTTCAACATGATCTCCCAGCAATGCCCCAAATTTATTCAGCCCCGTGCCCATTTTTTTTCCTTCCAAATACACATTGATTTCATCTCCGGTCGATTTGAAGTTCGACAAAATCGCTCCGGCACCCAAGTGAGCACGATATCCCAGGATGGAGTCCCCCACATAGTTGAAATGAGGGACTTGTACTCCATCAAACAGAATCGCATTTTTGAGTTCGGTAGAGTTTCCTACCACCACCTCATCGCCAATGATCACCTGTTCCCGGATGAAGGCAGCATGCCGAATTTGGCAATTTCGCCCAATGATGGCTGGGCCTTGGATTAGCGCCGTTTTTTCAATGTAAGTGCCTTCTCCGACCCAAACCTGCGGGGCAATTTGCAGGTAATCCTTCGGCAACTGAGCTGCCAACTCCTGGAGATATGCCCCAATCAAGGGCAAGGCGTGCCAGGGGTAATGCACCCGTTCCAGGAGGGGTGCAGCGAGGCTGTGTTGGAGGTCGAACAATTGGGCGGTTAATGCGTGGGTCATATTTTTTTTGGGATTTTGGCAATTATTTGGGGCGGTTTCATGCTTGGGCGACCGCATGCTTGGGCGACCACATGCTTGGGCGACCACAGAGGGTCGCCCCTACTGGTATTTTCTGATTTTGATACACGATGGGCTCGGAATGCCTTCGGTTGCACTCATTTTGGTCAACAATCCGGTTTGTACATCCCGTTTGAACACCACAATACTGTTGCTATTCATGTTGGCAACGAGGAGGAATTTACCCGTTGGATCCAGGGTGAAATTGCGGGGGTGATTGCCCAGTGTTGGCTGAAAACCCACATTGGTCAAAGTCCCTTTGCTGCGGTGGATGGCATAAATGGCCAGGTTGTTTTCATTGCCCCGATTGGATACGTATAAAAAACGACCGTCCGGAGAAGTATGGATGTCGGCGCCACTGAAGCCGGATTGGAGTTCCTGAGAGTGCGCCAAAATGTTTTGGATGGATGTGAGTTTTCCCTTTTTGTATCGATAAGCACTAACGGTACCACTCAGCTCTTCAATACAATAGGCAAATTTTTGATTGGGGTGAAAACTGAAATGCCGTGGCCCCTTGCCCGCTGGAGCGGCAGTCCCGGCAAGCTCGGTCAGCGGTTGGGTGGCTTGGGCATCAAAATGATACATTCGGAGTTTATCGGCACCCAAATCAGGTACGATCAATTGCTCGTAATTGGGCGAAAAAACACAGGAGTGGGTGTGCGCGGCAGCCTGCCGATCCTTGACGACGTTGCTACCTTCTTTGTATTCAAACAATTGTGCAGCGGGATTTAAACTGCCATTCGCGTTGACGCTGTACGCCGTCACACTGGCTTCCGTGTAATTGGTGTTCACCACCCACTTTCCACTGCGGTGCACACTTACATATACCGGATTTTCGCCACCACTTGGTTGTTTGTTGAGAAAAGTGAGTTTGCCGCTAAGGCTATCAAAGCTGAAGCTGCTCACATTGCCCCCTTTGGGTACCCGAGCTTCGGTGCATGCGTAAAGGTTTTTTCCATTCGGACTGAGGTTGAGGTAAGTGGGATTGAGCAAATCGGAGCACAGGCTTTTGTGCTTCAACTCGCCACTCAGGGTATCCAATACGTACACATTGATGCCCTGGTCGGCTGCTTTGGGTACATAGCCGCCTACAAAAACGTAATAGGTTTGTGCCTGCAAGAGCAAACTCACGATGAAACAAATCGAGAATAGAATGGATTTTAGCATGGCGTGCAGTGTTTTTGTTTATATAGCAAGTATAGGAACAGAAATGAAACAAAGGTACGTTCGTATGGGTCAAAATCGGCGCAAATTGAATTTTAGAAAAATCCTATCTCATTTTTTGGTAAAAGTCCACGCTCCCACCTCTACTCCCACCTAAAGTTTGTATCTTCATCCACGTTCATGCGTCCATGTGAAGAATATCACCTATTCCATCAACGTTAAAGATCTGGTTTGCCTTTCAATTGCGTAAGACAAACGTGATCCCACAACAAAACCGATTGACCATGAAGCAGCGCTACCTTATTTGTACATTTGTACTTGTTTTAGGTGCATTAGGACTTTTTGCACAGGAAACTCTCGCTGATAAAAAAAAGCAAGCCACCAATTATTACTACCTCAACAAGTACCAGTCCGCACAAACTGTACTGATTGGCATCAAAAAAAACCGTCAGGAAGACAAGGAAACCAAACTCCTGTTGGCCTTGTGTTATTACCACCTCAACCAACTCAAGGAAGCGGAGCCCATGCTGAAGCATATTCTGGAAACGGAGCGCTCGCCTTTTCCGGAAACCTGGCTGTACCTGGGCAAAATCTACCATGATCGGCACGAGTTTACCAAAGCCATCGAGTACTACAAGCTCTACCTCAAAGCCATTCCCGGCAACCACGCCAATCGGACCACCATCCGGGAAGACATTCGGCGTTGCGCCACGGGCCTGGCTTTGCAATACAAAAATCCACGCGCCATCGTAGAGAACCTGGGCAATACGATCAATACGCCTTACGATGAATTTGCGCCCATCATGAGCCCCAATTTTACCGACCGCATTTATTTTTCCTCGGTACGCCCTGGCAACGCAGGTGGATCGCGCAACAATTTTGGGCAACCCGACGAAGTGATGGGCCGCTTCTACAGTGATATTTTTACCTCACAAGTCAACAAGGGCATCTGGACTCCGCCGCAGGCGATGCACTACCTGCTCAATAGCCCCAAACACGAAGTGCTGCACGATTTTAGCTCTAATGGCAAAGCCCTGTTTTACTTCAAAGGCAATTCTTATACCCAGGGTGAAATCCTGATCGATACCTTTCGGGCAGGCAGCCGCACCTTGTCTTCCGATCCTTTCATCGGGCCAGTAGAGGCTACAGCGGGGCTGAGTTCGGCTCAATTTGTGGGCGATACGTTGGTCATTTTTGCCAGCCAAAGGCCAGGCGGTTATGGAGGTTTGGATTTGTACAAAACGGTTTGGGTGCGTGGCCGCTGGAGTGCCCCCGTGAATTTGGGGCCAGACATCAACTCCACTTTTGATGAAACGACTCCCTTCCTCTCCCGCAACGGGCAAGTTTTGTATTTCAGCTCCAACCGCCCCGATCAAAGCATGGGCGGCTTCGATGTATTTCGTTGTTTGTTCATCCCACAAATCAACCGCTGGACCAATGCCGACAACCTGGGCGTACCCGTCAACTCGGCAGGCGATGACACCCATTTCCGGCTTTCTCGCGATGGTTATACCGCTTATTTCGCCTCTTCGCGCAAGGATGGCCTGGGCGAGCGGGACATTTACGCCGCTTATTTTTTCGACTACCTGCACGAAATGTCGGCCCCCATTACCAACACAGCGCCAGTGTATGTACAAACCTCGGCAACGCCCAAAATGCCACGTACCAACCCCGATGGTAGCTTGGCTGAACCCGACCCCAAGGAAGAGGTAGTACCCCGAGGTAGCCTTAGCCTCAAGCCCTTTTACTTCAACCAAGATGGGCAATGGACGCAAGCAACCGACTCCAAACAGTTGGATGAGCTGGTTGAAACATTGAAAAAATATCCGCAACAGAAACTGGTCATCACCGCTGCTTCCCGACAAGAAATGGCCGTGAGTTCCCGCTTGTACGGAGGGCTGAGAAGTGCTGAAAACCTGGCTCAATACCTCATCGGCAAAGGGGTTTCACCCACTGCTTTACAATTGCACAGCATCCCACCTCCACCCGATTTTACCAGTAATTTTAAAACCCTTACCTTCCAATTGAGCGGCTTGGGTGAGTCAGCCATCAGTAGCAAAACCGAACCTTGGCTGAGTGGCTACGCTGAAGACAAGGGCTTGGTTTTCCGCATTCAAATTGGTCAAAGCACCAGCGTGCTACAAAATCCACTTTTGAGTCAGGACAAATACGCGATGGGGGAAAAATCCCTGTCGAATGGCAGCTATTTCTATACCATTGGCCGATATAATGGCTACACTGAGGCAAAAACTGCGCTAAGCAAGTTGAGTAACCAACCGGGTTTTGCTACCTTTGAGCTCGTTCCTTACGTCAACGGCATCAGACTGAGCCGCGAAACGGCGGGCAGCCTGAGCAAAATGTTTCCCGATGTTTTGACCTGGCTGGAAGCGAAAAACTAAATTTATTTAAAGCAACTATGGAGAACAGCCAAAACAACGGTTCAAAGCGTATTTTACTGATTGTAGCTTTAATTTTAGGACTAGGTGCCCTGGGCGCAGGTGCATGGGGACTCTCGCAACAAAAAGCCAAGGCGAGCCTACAAGCTGAAAACGCATCGATGAGCCAGGAATTGGGTAGCCTCAACGAACTCAAAGAAGACCTGGCCAGCGAAGTAGATAGCCTGGCCAGCGCCTACCAAACTCTGGCTGGCGAAAACGAGACCCTGCAAGGCTCCCTGGCCGATGCCCAAAGTGCCCTGGCACGCAAAGACGCCGAAATCAAAGCCAACCGCAGCAATCGCCTCAACGAAGTCAATGGCTTGAAAGGTGAAATTCAGCAGTTGTTGGCTGAAAAAGCCAATTTGGAACAAGTCATCGGCGATCTGCAAACCGAAAATGAGGAGCTCAAAGAACGCACCGGCCAACTGGAGCGCGACCTGAGCAGTGCCCGCACCGAAAACACCTCTCTGGGCAACCTCAACAAAACCATGCAAAGTGAACTCAAACGTTTGACCCTGGCCAACTTCAAAGCCTCTGGTTTTCAGGTGGAAGTGGAAGCGCGTAAACCCAAGGCGACCGCCGCCTCAGGCAAAGCGCGTCGGGTGAAGGTATCTTTCGACCTGGTCGATGTGCCCCAGGAATATCAGGGCCTCCGCCCAGTGTACATGGTCATTACCGACGATAAAGGGGTGCCCATCCAGGGTTCCAACATCCAGGAACGAGCCATCGTGAATGGTACAGCCATGGACATCATAGCAGTAAAAGCCAAAGACGTCAACATCACCGCCACCCAACGCTTGAGCTTCAGTCACGAACTGGAAGAAAAATTGCGCAATGGGCTCTACCGCGTTTCGGTATTTACGGATATTGGGATGTTGGGCGCGTCGAGTTTTAGACTACAGTAATAGAGATGAAAGATGAGAGATGAAAGAGGCTACCGCAGCGTTATTGACAATGACCTTGTCCATGTCCCTGCGGTAGCCTCTTTCATCTTTCATCTTTCATCTCTCATCTCTAATAACTTGTTTTTTCCAATGCGAACCATATACCTCCTCGCCCTCCTCTGCCTCCTCTCCGCTTGTGGCGTTTCCAAAAAAGTAGTGCTGGAGATGGAGCAATCGTATAAAACGGAGATTGGCACCCTCAACGAACAATTGCGCAACAGCCGGGACGAAATCACCCGCATGCAGCTGCAAATTGCGGAGCGCAAAGGGGAAAATAACGCCCTGCTGGCTACCCAGGACAAGTACCTCAAACGCCTGGACGAACTGGAGGAAGAGTTGGATAAGGCCCAAAATCAAGCCTTGAGCAAGGAATCCTCCCTTAGCGATGCGCTGAAAACCAAAAACGAACAAATCAGCAAGCTGGAAAATCAGATCGCTTCCATTCGGGAATTTTTGAAACAAGAGACCGAAACCTTGCAGGCCATCGCCAAAGAATTTCAGGATTCCCTGGCCAAATTTCCGGTAGCGCAATACACGGTTGAAGTGCGGAATGGAAAAATTGTGGTCGCCCTCACCGAGGCTTTGTTGTTCAAAACGGGCATCACCAATCGCATCGAACCTACTGGATTAGCCGCGCTCAAAACCCTGGGCATTTTACTGAACGCCAATCCGGTTTTGTCCATCCATGTGTTGGGCCATACCGACAACCTGGCTGCTTCCCGCAAAAATTTGGACAGTTGGGATTTCACGGCCTTACGTGCGGCTACGGTGGTGCGCAACCTCGTAGATGCCCAAGAATTGGGACCCAACCGCATCGTGGCCGGAGGCCGGGGCGAGTTTGATCCGAGCACTTCCAACGAGACCTCAGAAGGGCAATCCCGCAACCGCCGCATCGAGTTTTTGCTCTTCTTTCCAGCGGAAAACCTTCCCCGCAAGATTAGCCAATTGGCTGAGCGAAAGTGACTTTAATCAACTTTGCCCATCACAAGATAAATGGCTTGCTTTTTTAAATAAGCGCCAAAATGTGTTTACCTTTGTTTTTTTAAAAGCCCAATCCAATCACAATTTAGTCATCAGTTCCGCAGTAACTCAATGAAAAAAGTCACTTTTAGTCCTTCGGGAAAGTTTTATGCCATCCTGCGCGAAGAAGTTCAGCAGTATTTTTCTACCCAACAGATCAGTCCAAAAGGTGATGCTCGGCTCTACGCCAAGACCGTCATTCTCTTTGCATCCTGGCTTTATTTGTACGTTCAACTGGTTTTTTTTACTCCTCAATCCATCGTTTTAGGGGTATTCCTGTGCCTTTTGTTTGGATTTAACTGGGCTTTGCTGGGCTTCAACGTTTGCCACGATGCCTGCCACAGCAGCTACTCGAACAACAATACCGTCAACAATATCCTGGGCTATACTTTCAATTTTTTGGGAGCCAACGCTTTCTTTTGGAAAACCAAACACAACATCGTACACCATACCTTCACCAATATCGACGGGGTTGATGCGGACATCATCCAAACCAAACTGCTCCGGCTAGCTCCCTCTCAGCACAAAATGGGCATCCACCGTTTTCAACACCTGTATTGCTTGGTGCTGTACGCCATTTCTTATTTGGGTTGGGTATTTATGAACGATTTCCAAAAGTATTTTACCAAAAAAGTCCACCTCACCGACATCAATGGTTTTGACATCAAAGAACATTTGGTGTTCTGGCTGTCCAAAACCATGTACGTCCTGATTTATTTGGTCATTCCGATCCTGTTTGTACCCAAACTCACAACCTTTTTGTTGGGTTACCTCATCGCTTCAATGGCTTGTGGCCTCGTATTGGCCATGGTGTTCCAGTTGGCACACGTGGTGGAAATCACTGAGTTTGAAGATGCTACCGAGTACGATTTGACCATTGAAAATGAGTGGGCCATCCACCAATTGTGTACTACGGCCAATTTTGCGCCAAAAAATAAAATCATCAGCTGGATTTGTGGCGGCCTCAACTTTCAGGTTGAGCACCACCTTTTTCCCAACATCAGCCACGTACACTACCCAAAATTGCACCAAATCGTACAAAAAGTGTGCGCTCAGCACGGTGTGGATTACAAGTGTTATTCCTCCATGGGCGAAGCACTCGTTTCACATTTCCGTAGGATGAAGTACCTTGGAGTAGCGTAAATGCTTGCCTAATTCCGCAAAAAAAATTAAACTTGGGACATGCAAATGTTCCAAATCCTGTGTATTGGCCAACACCATACCAACCATTGTGAAGACTACCTTCTGAGTGCACCACTGGGTACGACGCGCCATTTGTATGCCGTCTTGGATGGTTGCACGATGGGCAATGAAAGTTATTTTGCGGCGACTTTGTGTGGGAAAATTTTGAAAAAAATCGCGCTGGAACGGAGTTACCTGGAGCTCAAACAGCCCGTTCGCCCTGAACTGCAACTGGAGGTCAAAACGGTGGTGCAACGTTTGTTTCAGGAGCTCAAGCTGATCAAAAACCAACTCCTACTCGACAAATACGACTTACTCAGCACCCTGATTTTACTGATTTGGGACGAGCGGCAAAATGCGGGGCATGTCCTCGTCATTGGCGACGGCGTGGTGTACCATGATGGTCAAGTGCACCACTTTGACCAAGCCAATCAGCCAGATTATTTGGGCTATCATCTGGAGGAGGATTTTGAGACTTGGTTTGCCCAGCAAAATCAACAATTGCACATCCCCGATTTTCAAGAATTGAGCATTTGTAGCGATGGCATTTTGAGTTTTGCTGCTTTTGACAATCGGGATTATCCCAGCATGCCCGATCCCATCTATTTTTTATTGGAAGACCGACAGCACGAGGAAAAAGTAAAGATGCTTGATAAAAAACTGAGTATTTTGGAAAAGGAATACGGAGTCAAGCCGACGGATGATTTGGCGATTATTCGATTGATGAAGTAACTAATCAACGAGAATATAAATTAATTGCATTGATAATGAATAATGTGCGACTTCTCCGAAGTCGTAAAAAACCTATTGCACCATTTTCTACAAATGTACGACTTCTACGAAGTCGATCCGTTGACCTCGGAGAGGTCACACATTTGTAGAAAATGGTGGTTGTAGTTAAGATTTTACGACTTCGTAGAAGTCGCACATTTTGAGCAGTTAATTCAAAATTCACATCCATCATGTATTAGTCAAGATACCGAAGGAACCTGAAGCCCCAGATTTAAGTTATGGATAAAAAGAATAAACAATGACCCAATACAACCTACCTTGGCTCCTCGAAAAAATCCAACGAAATGAAGCCCCAAAATTCCTCTTCTTTTGGGGGCATCAACCAGCAAAAGATGGCCAAATCACGGCTTCCTGCTTTAGCCAGTGGTGGGAATCCTCGCCCTTTGTGGTAGCAGGCGTCACCTACACCAGTGCCGAACACTGGATGATGGCGCAAAAAGCACTGCTCTTTGACGACCAAGCTACTTTTGATCGGATCATCCTGTCCAAAACTCCTGCCGAGGCCAAAAAACTGGGTCGCGCCGTGCAGAACTTTGACCAAGCGAAATGGGAAGAAAAACGTTTTGAATTGGTGGCTACGGGCAATGTGCACAAATTTGGGCAGCACCCGGATTTAAAAACGTTTTTGCTCAATACCCAGGATCGAGTCCTCGTCGAAGCCAGTCCGGTAGACCCCCTTTGGGGCATTGGCCTGGCCGCCAGTGATCCAAAGGCGCAAGACCCGGAGCAATGGAAGGGACTGAATTTGTTGGGCTTTGCCTTGATGGCGGCGCGGGATGTTTTGCGGGGGTAACTGTATTTACCATGAAATTTTTCAAAAAACTACTCTTCGGTTTACTAACCTTGACCATTCTTACCTTTTTGCTGCGCAACTGGTTGTTTTGGCAACTGTTCAGCTATCAGGCAGTGGGCAATAGGCCAGCCTATCCCCTAGAAAATCCGGCATTGCGTACTTACATCGAAAGCGAATTGCCAGCCAATTCGGCAAAATCACCCCGGCTTATCTTAAAAAAATCCTTACAACTCAGTGCCCAGCAACTCCATTTCACCGCTACCCGCAACCACAATGACCCCAATCTACTCATCGATAGCCATAGCGCCCATTGTGTCGGTTATGCCGCTTTTACGACTACGGTTTGTAATGAGCTCTTGCGATACTACCAGCTGAATGCAGAGTGGAAAGCCGAAGCACAAGTCGGTCAAATCCATTTTTTAGGCATCAACGTACATCCCTATTTCAACTCTGCTTTTTTTAAAGATCATGATTTTGTTGTGCTCAAAAATCAAAAAACTGGAGCGCAGCTGGCTGCTGATCCAACGGTGTATGATTATTTTGGGATTGTATTTATTCGATTGAAAAAATGAAGTGAATGTTCTCTGGAAACAGACCGGGCTTTGTCCTACCTTAACATGAATTCTGAATTAATTGCAATGATAATGAATAATGTGCGACTTCTCCGAAGTCGTAAAGAATTGACCAATCTCGATCAGCTACAAATGTGTGACCTCTCCGAGGTCATGGGATCGACTTCGGAGAGGTCGCACATTTGTAGAAGATTCGTAGCAAGTGAGTTTTTACGACTTCGGAGAAGTCGCACATTATATGGTTTAGTTAATACAAAATTCACGCTATCTTAGCTCATGCTGCAACCCAGCACGAACAACACCATATATTTCCCACATCAAATCCACAAAAAGCCATGTCCAAGCGTCGCGATTTTATGAAAAATACGGCTCTGGCCGGAGCGGGGATTCTGCTCGCACCCGAATTGTTTCCTTTCAAGGGGTTTTCACCCAATGAAAAAGTCGTCATCGGTGCCGTTGGTACCAACAGCCGGGGTTTTTTCCTGGCACGCATGTTTGCCAAAATGCCCAATGTAGAAGTGGGTTTCGTCTGCGATGTAGATGAAAAGGTATTGGAAAAAACCATCGCCGAGATTGAAAAAATATCCGGCAAAAAGCCCAAAGGCTACAAGGATGTGCGCAAAATGCTGGAAGAAAAAGACCTGGACGCCATCTTCATCGCGGCACCCGACCATTGGCACGCACCCGCAGCCCTGATGGCGCTACAAGCAGGCAAACACGTGTACGTAGAAAAACCTTGCTCCCACAACCCCGCCGAAGGGGAAATCCTGGTGCAAGCCATGGCCAAATACGGCAAACTCGCCCAAATGGGCAGTCAGCGCCGCTCCTTCCCCAAAGTACAGGAGGCCATGAAAGCCTTGAAGGACGGCATCATCGGGCGGCCCTACTTTGCCCGGGGTTGGTATGCCAACAACCGCAAGCCCATCGGGGTAGGTAAAAAGATAGCAGCGCCTGCTCACCTGGATTTTGACCTTTGGCAAGGCCCAGCACCTCGCCGCGAATACCAGGACAACCTCGTGCATTACAATTGGCACTGGTTTTGGCACTGGGGCACTGGCGAAGCGCTGAACAACGGCACCCACGAACTGGACGTGATGCGTTGGGGCATGGGCCTGGATTATCCGGTGAAAGTGGTTTCTGCGGGTGGTCGTTTTGCCTACAAAGATGACTGGGAAACACCCGACACCCAAACCATCACTTACGAGTTTGCCAACAACACCTCCATCACCTGGGAAGGCCGCAGTTGCAATGGTTTCAATAGCGAAGGAGTTGGCCGCGGCGTCATTTTTTATGGCGACAAAGGCACCATGACCATCCCCGGCGGCGATGATTACAAGGTATACGACCTGGAGAACAAACTAATCAAAGACGTCAAAACCGAGCTGCAAGAAGCCCAACGTACCAACACCATGGGCATGGGAGAACTCCTGGACAGCCTGCACCTCAATAATTTTATCGAAAGCATCCGGGGCAAAGAAAAGCTCAATTGCCCCATCAGCGAAGGCCACAAATCTACCCTTTTACCCCAACTCGGCAACATTGCCCTGCGCAACGGCGGTGTATTGAACTGTGACCCCAGCAATGGCCACATCCTCAAAAACAAAGTGGCCATGAAGCTGTGGGGTAGGGAATATGAGAAGGGCTGGGAGATGAAGCTTTAAAAGTGAAAAGTGAAAAGTGAAAAGTGAAAAAAAATACATCATGCGCTGAAAACCAAATGTTGTACCCGCTTTTCACTTTTCACTTTTCATTTTTCACTTCCCAAACTGTATACACACCGGCGTAAATACCTTCTCCTCTTTCCGGTATTTGAGTTTGCCATCCTTGCCGATGCTCAGGATGACGATGTTGTCGGAGTTTTGGTTGGCAGCGTATAGGAAGCGGCCATCGGGCGAAATCGCAAAGTTACGCGGTACTTCGCCCTGCGTAGGTGCATGATCAATCAGGCTGAGTGCGCCTGTGTTGGGATCAATGCTGTAGCCTACAATGCTGTTGTGTCCACGATTGGCCGCGTACAAAAACTGGCCGTTGGGCGTGATGTGCAGGTCAGAGCAATTGTTGTTGCCTTTAAAATCGGCGGGTAGGGTGCTGATGCTTTGCACGGTGTCCAGTTTACCCGTGCTTTTGTCCCAATTCATCAGGGTTACGGTGCAGCTGAGTTCGTTGACTACGTAGGCTTTGGGTAAGGTGGGGTGGAAGGTAAAATGGCGAGGGCCACTGGTGGGATGTACCTTGGTTGCGCCGATTTTGGTCAATGGTTTTTGGGGCGTATCGTAATTGATTTTATAGGTATAGATGTTGTCCGTGCCCAGGTCTGGCACATACAAATATTGCTCATCCGGCGAAAGGTTGACACTGTGCGGGTGTGAGGCATCCTGTCGGGAATGAGGCCCTTTACCCTGGAATGCTTCGTGAAAAGTAGCCGCTTCGAGTCCACCATTTGCTGCTACAGGATACACCGCAATCACTCCCACATAATTGGCAACAAATACATAGCGGCTTTTACTATCTGTGCTGACATGACAAGGCGCAAAGGCAAAAGTGGGTTGTTGGTTGATTTTCTCGAGGTGATCATCCGCGCGTCGATAAGACACTACTCTACCTGCTTCGGCCACATCGGAACCAATTTCTTCCACGGCATAAAGGTATTTGCCATTGGCACTGAGGGTCAAAAAAGAAGGATTGACGATGCCATCTTGCACTCCGATTTTGTCCAGGTACCCCGTAGCACTGTCCAGTTGGTACAAATAAATGCCTTCACCCTTGCCGTCGACGTGTCCTTCTTTTTTGGAATAGGTGCCGATGAACGCAGCGTAGGTTTTGGCCGCTTTGGTGCTGGTATTTTGGGTGGTTTTGGTGCCAGATTCACAACCCAGCAAAACGATGAGTGCCAGCAGGAATGTGCAAAGTTTTAAGTACTGCATGTTTTTATTTGTTTGCAGAAAGATAGAATTAAAATGGAAAAGCCCCCCAGTTTCCTGAGAGGCTTTCCTTGTCTATTCCTTTAAAATGAACGAGCGCTTACGCCATGCCCATTTCCTGACGAATTTTATTCAAAGCTGAACCAGCGCGCAACCAGTCAATTTGTTGCTCGTTGTAGGTATGCAGCAGCTCGATGCTGTCGGAAGTGCCATCAGAATGGTTCAGAACCATGGTGATGGATTTTCCGGGTTCCATACTGTCGAAGCCTTCGATATCGATGGAATCATCCTGGCGGATTTTTTCGTAATCTTCTGGATTAGCGAAAGTCAGTGCCAGCATGCCCTGCTTTTTCAGGTTGGTTTCGTGGATGCGTGCGAAAGATTTTACAACTACTGCCTTCACGCCCAAGAAACGAGGCTGCATCGCCGCGTGCTCGCGAGAAGAACCTTCACCGTAGTTTTCTTCCCCGAATACCACCGTACTAACTCCCGCATCGCGGTAAGCCAAACCAGAATCAGGTACTGCATGGTATTCATTGGTCACCAGGTTCAACACCTTATTGGTTTCGCCGTTGAAGTAGTTGATGGCACTGATGAAGGTATTCTTGGAGATGTTCTGCAAGTGTCCGCGGAACTCCAACCAAGGACCAGCCATCGAAATGTGGTCAGTGGTACACTTCCCTTTGGCCTTGATCAAAATGCGCATGCCCTTTACCTGATCGTTGGTGATCGTTTTGAACGGCGTGAGCAATTGCAAACGCTCGGAAGTAGGCGATACACTGATCACTACCTGGCTGGAATCAGCAGCAGGAGCCTGGTAACCCGCATCTTCTACGGCAAAACCTTTGGCTGGCAATTCAGCCCCACTTGGTGGATCCAGTTTCACGGCTACACCATCCTCGTTGATCAAGGTATCGGTTAGTGGGTTGAAAGTCAGATCACCCGCAATCGCAAAAGCAGTTACAATTTCTGGCGAAGCCACAAAAGAACGCGTTTGTGGGTTGCCGTCGTTGCGCTTGGAGAAGTTGCGGTTGAAGGAAGTGATGATCGAGTTGGCGCGGTTGGGATCGTCGGTATGGCGTGACCATTGACCGATACAAGGACCACAAGCGTTGGCCATCACTACGCCACCAATTTCTTCGAAAGCAGCCAATTGTCCATCGCGGTTAACGGTGTAACGGATTTGCTCCGAACCCGGTGTAACGGTGAATTCTGCTTTGGCGACCAGTTTTTTCGTTTTTGCCTGACGTGCCACCGAAGCTGCACGGTCCAAATCCTCGTAAGAAGAGTTGGTACAAGAGCCGATCAGACCTACTTCCAATTTTTGTGGGTAGCCATTGTCTCTCACCGCTTTGGCAAACTCAGAGATTGGCCAAGCCAAGTCTGGAGTATACGGGCCATTGACGTGTGGCTCCAGGGTATTCAGGTCAATTTCGATCACTTGATCGAAGTATTTCTCTGGGCTAGCGTAGCACTCGGCGTCGCCAGTCAGGTATTCTTTTACCGAATCGCACAAGTCGGCTACGTCATCACGCTCAGTAGCGCGGAAGTAGCGGCTCATGGAGTCGTCGTAGCCGAAGGTAGAAGTGGTTGCACCAATTTCCGCACCCATGTTGCAGATGGTACCTTTACCCGTACAAGACATGGATTGAGCACCTTCGCCAAAATATTCCACGATTGCGCCAGTACCACCTTTTACGGTCAGGATACCCGCTACTTTCAGGATCACATCTTTAGCAGAAGCCCAGCCATTCAGTTTGCCGGTGAGTTTTACCCCAATTTGCTTGGGCATCTTGAGTTCCCAAGGCATGCCTACCATCACGTCTACCGCATCAGCGCCACCTACACCGATGGCCAACATACCCAAACCACCTGCGTTAGGGGTGTGGGAGTCGGTACCGATCATCAACCCGCCTGGGAATGCGTAGTTTTCGAGCACGGTTTGGTGAATGATCCCGGCTCCTGGTTTCCAGAAACCAATGCCGTATTTGTTGGATACACCCGAGAGGAAGTCGTATACTTCGGAGTTGACGTCAACCGCCGTCTTGAGGTCGGTGTTGGCACCGTCTTTGGCCAGGATCAAGTGATCACAGTGTACAGTACTGGGTACAGCCGTTTTATCGCGACCACACATCATAAACTGCAACAAAGCCATTTGTGCCGTCGCGTCCTGCATGGCTACCCGGTCTGGGGCAAAGAAGACGTAATCCTTGCCGCGAGCATAGCTCTGCAATGGGGAATCAGCATGTAAATGGGCGTAAAGAATTTTTTCGGTGAGCGTCAGAGGACGTCCCAACGCTTGCTTAGCCGCATTTACTCTTGCGGGAAGCGACTCATAATGAGCCTTCAGCATGTCGAGATCAAATGGCATGGCTGCTGATGAGTTTTTATGGTAGTGAAACAAAAGTTATCTTTGGCAAAGAAGGGAAACGTAACTTTATTTCATTTCCCTCCCTAAGGGCGGTGCAAAAGTACAATTTTCTCCGAATCTTTGATGGTTCAGCCCAATTATATACGTGTTTTTACAGGATTTTGTTCGGTGCTTTATTAAAAAAGAGGTAGTATGGCTCCAGCTACATTGTCAGTCCTTCCAATCCGAATGCGTAGCCTTGTACCTAAGCTTTTAAATAATTTTTTTGTCGGGGAATAAACGTCCTTTTGATATTTCATTTGCTTAATTTGCCTGTTCATTGGGTAAAGCCTACCTGATTTCAACTTTGTACCAAACTATAAATCAAAAAGCATGAATCGACGAGAAGCCATCAACACAGGTTTGCTGAGTTTGGCAGCCTTACAAACCCCGGCCATGGGAGCCATACTGGGGAACAATCGAGAAAATAACAACAACATGGATACCAAAGCACCTTTCCAACACTCGGTATGCAAGTGGTGTTTTAATGACATTGCGATGGATGCCATGGCCGAAAAGGTCAAAGACATGGGCATTACTTCCATTGAAATAGTGGGGCCAACCGATTGGCCCATTCTGAAAAAACATGGCTTGACCTGCGCCCTCGGCAATGCCCCTTTCATCAGCCTTACCGATGGCTTCAACGACATCAACAACCACGCTAAGTACCAAAGCATGTTCCCTGAACTGCTGCAAAAAGCAGCGGACGCGGGTATCCCCAACATCATTGTTTTTTCGGGCAATCGCCGTGGAAAAAGTGATGCTGAGGGGCTGGAAAATTGCGCCAAGGGCTTAGACCCCATCGTTAAACAAGCGGAGAAAATGGGCATAAACATCGTAATGGAACTGCTCAATAGCAAGGTCAACCACAAGGATTACCAATGCGACAAAACGGAGTGGGGGGTAGCATTGCTTGAAAAAATGGGTAACCCCAATATGAAGCTGCTTTACGACATCTACCACATGCAAATTATGGAGGGTGACGTTATTGCTACCATCAAAAAGTACAACAAGTATTTTGGTCATTACCATACTGCCGGCGTACCCGGAAGGCACGAAATCGACGATAGCCAGGAGTTGAATTACCCCGCCATCATGAAGGCGATTGCGGCTACGGGTTTCAAAGGCTTCGTGGCGCAGGAGTTTATTCCGGTCGCACAAGATAAATTGGACAGCTTGCGCAAAGCCGTGGCGCTTTGTGATGTAGTAGCGTAGGGGCAACCCTATGTGGTTTGCCCTTACGCTGGGCAACCACATAGGGTTACCAGGGGTAAGAGCAACCACAAAAGGTTACCCTTACCAATCACACCCAATCGGCGCTCCATCCGGCATTGCCGGACCAGCAGGCACCTTAAACGTAGCCGGATCAGCACGGAAAGTGCGCAATTGCTCCCGCAGGTACTCATTGTGCGCCCGTTGGTTGACGTCGCCCAAAGTTCGGATGCTCAACTCTTCCTCCAATTTGCGGACGCGCAGCAAGGCATGGGCCGCCACTTGTTGGTTAATTTCTTTGTCGCCAGCCAAGTTGAGGAGGTGATGCAGCAAGGATTTTTCCACCACGCGGTTCAATTCCTGTAGGTAGTTGTTCGGGCTGCGGTCTTTTTGGGCCGAAAACAGGGCATCAAACAAATCCGCCAGGTTCATCCGTTTGTTATCGCGGGCACTGTGCTCAATCAGGCGGGCCAAGCGCTGCGGATGCAACAACATATCCAGGGTATGCTCCACCGAACTTTCGGCAGCAGCAATCGGATCAAACGTGAGTCCTGTATATACCTTGAACAACTCACGATCGCGGCGATAACCACTGGGCTGTGGCGGGATCAGGGCAATTATCTTTTCTGGAATCGCCAAAAACTGTGGATCAAGCGTAGCGATCAAGGCATTGAGGGCATCGCGCTGGGCGGCATCGTCGATCATTTGATTGGTCGCTTGCCCGTCGCCGCGTGCTGCGTAAGTATAATTCACCCCTGCCACCAGTTTGGCCGTTGCTTCCACTTGATAGCGGTGGGCGAGATAAACCGGAACTAGGACACTTTCCAAGGTCCCCATCGGTGCTCCAACCGGAATATTTTTCTCCGAAAAACCATTCAATGCTTTCTGGCGCACCTGCATGATGCGGCGCAATTCCTCAGGTGCCGATTTGCCTTCATCCCACAGGTGAGAATGGGGATGAGCGCCACCAGGCGCACGCGAGTCCTCGTCGGTGATGTACTGAAAACCCATTTTGATGTTGTCGTCCAGGATTTTTTTCAAACCAGCCGCTTCGTCTACTCCTTCTGGGAAATCCTGATAGCCGTAGATAATGGTACGTTTGTCCCAATCGCCAATCCCTACCGCGTAGGCTTTGGAGAAGTCAATTTTCCCCTGATTGTCCAGGGTAATCAGCGGATGCGGGTAGTCCATCACCGAGGAGCGGTCTTTTACGCTGGCCGCAAAGTTGTGCGCCAGCCCGAGTGTATGACCGATTTCGTGCGCCGACAACTGCCGCAAACGCGCCAGGGCCATTTCTTTCAAACGTGGATCGGGGTTGGTGCCATTTTCATAAGCTTCGACCATACCCTGGGCGATCAGGAAATCCTGCCGCACCCGCAGCGAGCCCAGCGATACATGCCCCTTGATGATCTCGCCGGTGCGTGGGTCGGCCACCGAGCTGCCGTAGCTCCAGCCCCGGGTAGAGCGGTGTACCCAGTTGATGAGGTTGTAGCGCACATCCATGGGGTCGACACCTTCGGGGAGCACTTCCACCCGAAAGGCATTGCGGTAACCCGCAGCTTCGTAAGCCTGGTTCCACCAACGACCACCTTCGAGCAGGGCCGATTTGATGGGTTCCGGGGTGCCACGATCCAGGTAGTAGATGATGGGTTCCACCGGGTCGCTGATGGCGGCTTTGGGGTCTTTTTTCTCCAGTCGATGGCGAGTGATGAAACGTTTGAAGATAGGCTGTTCAATCGGCGTAGCGTAATCGCGGTAACCGGTCATGAAGTAGCCAGCGCGTGGATCGTAGATGCGGGGTTTGTAGTTCGCATCGGGGAGTTCGATCAAACTGTGGTGCATGCGCACGGTAACGGCGTCTGGGCTGGGCGTTACGGAACGAATCCACTCCCCTTGCGGATCACCCGAAAAGGTGATGATGGCTTCAAACTCGCTGTTTTTGGGAAAGTTTTTGGTGCGCTCCAGGAAAATGGCGGAGCGGGTAGCGTCCACATTGTAACTGCCCTGGCGGGAGGTACGCAGGCGGTTGGCTACGCCGTGGGCATCGCGCAGGAGGAAAGGGGTAAAATCGACCAGCACCTTGCCATTTTCTTCGGCTTCCACTTTGAAGCCCCAGATGGTGGAGCTGGCAAAGGCTTCGGCTACTGAGCGGGCTTCATCGGGATTGTTGCTGATGGCGCGGTAGTCGTAGTTGGGCTGTATCATCAGCACTTTGGGGCCAATGCGTGTAAAGCGCACGATGCGGTCGCTGCCCAATTGGTTGCGATCCAGGCCAATGTCGTTGGAGCCCACCCCGGCGGAAAGGCTATTGACGTAGAGGATTTCCTGATCCCACTTGTCGATTTCGAGCCAAATCTTGCCGTCTTTTTCGTCCCAATAAAAATTGAAATAGCCAGTGTAGGCTTTGCTGGTTTTGGTTTTGTCGGTGATCGTGGGCGTTTTGTCCTGGCTCCAAGTGGTGATGGAGGCCAGCGCCAATAAAAGAAGTAGGGCGTATCGCTGCATGTTGCGTTGGTTTGTTTGGTGAGTGATGGGTAAAAATAAAAAATAAAATGGCTGCACTGGAATACAAATGTTACGATCCTGCCAAAAACAAATCATCCATAGAAAGATGGTTTTGTATCAGTTCATTGGTATACTCATTGCTTTTCAAGCCTAGGGTTGTGATCAGAGTAGGAAAAATAGCTTTGTTTTTTGACGCAGGATGATTGGATAAGACCTCAATTCTGTTTCTCAGAGCAAAAGCCTCTTGTTTTGATAAACTATATTGTGCTTTAGAAAATTTGATTTCACAAAGATGGATGATCCGATCCGCCCTCTCGATGATTAAATCGATTTGAGCACCTTGGTTTTCAGCTTCAGATCGCCAGGGACTTGCATTACAGGATATAGCTTGCAGTTTTAATGCGTTGGTGATTTGTTGAAGGTGATTAAAGCAGATGAGTTCATAGGCCAAACCAGCCCAAGCCAGCCATGCAGGAGTATTGGATTTGAGGTTCCAAACATTGTTGCCCAAAGCAGTATTGTCTTTGATGAATTTATGATAAAACAAGGTGAAATGATCGGTGAGCTTGTACAAAGCTTGTTGTTTTTTAGTTCCAAAAGGTTGATATTTAGTGACAAATCCTGATTCCAATAATTCGTCCACAACGCTGGTCAAAGTGCCGCCAGATGAAAGTTTGGTAGCATCCGCTAGCTCATTTCTAGTAAACCCGATGGATTTTTTTGTCAACGTTTTTAAAATAAGTTCGTGGTTGTGCGCATTGTCGAAAAGAGATTTTAGTAGCTCATTGTATTCTTCTCTTAAAAAACCATTCTCTGTAAAACAGGCCCGATTGATGAACTGAACCAAACTTTCCCCTTTTCTAATCCGGTCCAAATAAAATGGAACCCCGCCCGTCACCATATACAGTTGCAGTATATCATAGCGGCTCATTTTGATAAATCTATCCTGCAAAAAAAGCTCGGTCTCGTGCAATGTAAAAGGTTTTAACCTGATCCTTTCCGCCAAACGGTTGTGCAAGCCTCCTTTGTTTTTTACAATTTTTTTGATCATCCAGGATGCTGCCGATCCACAAATGACTACCACAAGGTCACTTCTTTTGGTGCAATAGGCATTCCAGAAATTTTCGAAAGCCATCAAAAATTTTGATTTGGGGGTATCAAACCAGGGGAGTTCGTCAAAAAATATTACTTTTTTACCGCTCCCTTTTAGTGAATTGATGTAGTCCTGAATGAGTTTAAACGCATCCATCCAAGAGTCAGGATAATGGAGGGCTGATTTTGGTAAGCCATAGCTAGATACGACATCAAATACCTGCTTTAGCTGGTCTTTTAGATCCCCATTGTGCAATCCTGAAATTTCGAATTGAATCAGTTTGTCAAAATGATTTCTGATCAAAAAGGTTTTGCCTACCCGCCTGCGTCCGTATACCGCGATCAATCGTGATTCATTGGACTGAAGGCAATCGTCGAATACCTGCCGTTCTTCTTTTCTGCCGATGAGTGCCATTTTCGCTTGGTATTGTTTAGTCAAAGTTACAAAAAATGGCTAACTTTGGCTGGCTATAAAATTGTCATACTCAAGAGGTCGGCGAGGAAAAATTTTTATTTGATTGATTATCATTTATTTGATTTTTAATTTTTGACTTTATAATCAGCCAAAGTGACGTAATTTCTTTAACTTTGGCTGATTATAAAAAATCAACCACATGAAAAACCTCCTCCTTGCCCTTTGCTTCTTGCTCGGCACTCATGCCCATGCCCAATTTTTCAAACAAGAAAACGGCCTCGCCCACACCTTTTCCATCGTAGCCCGCGACGAAAAAACGGGAGAAATGGCGGTTGGGGTGCAAAGCCATTGGTTCAGTGTGGGGACCTCGGTTTCCTGGGCTGAAGCCGGTGTAGGTGCCGTTGCTACACAATCTTTTACCAACAAGTCCTTCGGCATTCGGGGTTTGGCATTGCTCAAAGCAGGAAAGACGGCTCAGGAAGCGCTCGATATTCTGTTGTCCGACGATCCTGGCAAAGAGGTGCGCCAAGTGGGCATTGTGGATGCCAAAGGCAATGTGGCCAATTTTACTGGCAAAAGTTGCATTGATTTTGCCGGGGATTTGAAAGGAAAGGGCTACGCCATCCAGGCCAATATGATGTTGACGAACGAAGTGCCCGCAGCCATGGCCAAAGCCTATGAAGCCAATCTGAATCTGCCCTTGGCCGAACGGGTTTTGGCGACCCTCCAAGCCGCCCAAAAAGTAGGCGGAGACATCCGAGGGAAACAATCGGCGGTCATTTTGGTGGTCAAAGGAGAAGCAACGGGCAAGCCCTGGGATGAGAACCATTTGGTAGACCTGCGGGTAGACGACCATGCCGCCCCCCTAGTCGAACTGGAACGCCTCTTGACCCTGCACCGCGCTTACGAGCACATGAACAACGGCGACCTCGCTACCGAAAAGAACGACATGCCCCTGGCGATGAAAGAATATGAAGCGGCCATGAAGATGTTCCCCAAAAACTTGGAAATGCAGTATTGGACGGCGATCACTTTGGCAAACAATGGGAATGTGGCCAAAGCAGCCAAGCTGCTCAAAGCTGTTTATGCCAAGGAGCCACTGTGGCGCGAATTGACAAAACGATTGCCTAAGTCGGGGGTGTTGACGGTGAAAGCGGAGGAGATGAAGCTGTTGGTGGAGTAGGGCTTTAGCTAACCCAGGGGTCGGTGGTTCTAATTCTTATTCGTTGAAGCAGCTTCGCTGCATGTTTTTTAATAACCGCGACGACGCGACGGCACGACGGAAAGTGTGCTTCGCACACCTTTTCGTCGTCTTAAGTCACGCATTTGGCGCAGCCAAATGAATCGTAGCGTCGTCGCGCCGTCGCGGTTATTAAAAACGATTGGGCGCAGCCCAATCCAAAATGGTTTAAAAATAGAACCAATCGACTTACCAAACCCTGGATCATCCGCAAAGTTAGACGTTGACGCTGCCTTGCTGGATGCCTTCATTTCACCCCTCGTTCCTCATCCAAATGGTCATAATCCCCCTGCCAGGCGTAATAGCCCATCAAGGACATGCCTGCGGCGATGGGGACAAAAATGGTCAGGATGATGATCCAGAACGTATAAGTTTCCTGACTAGCTGGAACCGGAGCATTGGGAGACAACTCCCGCATGGCCTCCATGACCCCAAAGACGATGCCTGCGGGGCCCAAAACCATCCAAAGCAGGCCGAGTATTCTTTTGATTGCGTTCATCGCTTCTTTGTTTTTAATCCTCTACGTTGGGATCGATTTTATTGGACAAATACACCGTACCAATGACCAGGCATAGGGCAGCAATCACAATTGGCCACCACAAACCCGCATAAGGATCACCCATACTGGTGGTCAAGCGGGTGGCGATATAGGGGGTGAGCCCACCAAAAATCCCGTTGCCGATGTGGTAAGGCAGCGACATGGAACTGTAGCGGATGCGCGTGGGGAAAATCTCCACCAGAAAGGCGGCAATTGGCCCATAAACCATCGTTACATACAACACCTGAATGACAATCAGGAGAATCATCATCCAAAAACCATTCGTGCTGAGCCTTACTTCTTTGGTGACTACCGGTGCGGGGGGAGTGGCCGCAGCATCGATCAATTGAGTGGTTTTGGTCGTTTCTTTGTAGGTCGTTCCGTCGGTATAAGCCTTGCTGAGCACGGCAGTGGTGATGGTTCCCGCTTCTACCTTTTCACTGTTGTTTACATTGGAAGTTTGGACGGTGATTTCCTGCTTTTGAGTCAAGTCCGCCAAACCATACATGGCTTTGTAAATTGGCCGATAGGTGACAATGGCCAGCAACATACCCGCCAGCATGATGTATTTGCGCCCGATTTTATCACTCAACCAGCCAAAAAGTACAAATGCCGGGGTGGCGATCGCCAGGGCAATCAGGATGATGTTGCGCGCTTGTACAAACTCGATGCTACAGGTTTTTTCGATAAAAGACAAGGCATAAAACTGCCCCGTGTACCAAACCACCCCCTGCCCCATGGTGGCCCCAAACAAGGCCAACAAAACCATTTTCATGTTGGCGCGTTTGGTGAAGGAATCTTTGAGGGGATTGGCCGATACCTTACCCTCCGCTTTGATTTTGCGGAACAGTGGCGACTCGTTCATGCGCAAACGGATGTAAATCGAGATGCCGATCAAAAAGGCTGATACGAGGAATGGAATCCGCCAGCCCCATTCACCAAAACTGGCTACCCCCATGGAGTTGCGCGTAAAAAGGATTACGCCTAGCGCCAGGAACAAACCCAGAGTAGCCGTAGTCTGGATCCAACTGGTGTAAAATCCGCGTTGGTGGGCGGGTGAATGCTCGGCCACATAGGTAGCTGCGCCCCCGTATTCACCGCCGAGCGCCAGCCCTTGCAACAAGCGCAGGAGCAAGACCAGCAGCGGTGCCGCCGCGCCAATGGCCGCATAACTGGGCACCAAACCAATGGCAAAAGTAGAGCCCCCCATGATGATCAGGGTCAGGAGAAAGGTGTATTTCCGACCAACCAGGTCCCCCAAACGGCCAAAGACCAGTGCCCCAAATGGCCGCACGATAAAGCCCGCTGCAAAAGTGGCCAATACCGAAAGGTAGGCCGCGGTAGGATTGCTAGCTGGAAAAAATTTGGTGGAAATGATCGTCGCCAGTGCGCCAAAAATGTAGAAGTCGTACCATTCGATCAAGGTGCCTACCGATGAGGCCAGAATTACTGCCCGAATGGTCTTCTTTTCTTCCGTGGTCAAGTCCACGGGTTTTGCGGTTGATGTGCTTGTCATGTTTATAGTTTCAATAATTTTCAATGTTAGAAAATTATTTCCATTCACCCAAATAACCATTCGCTGTTTTGTAGTCTTTTTTATAAACAGTAAACATGCAATGAAAAAAAAGTAGTGCAGTTTGCCTACCTTTGCGCAGTTTTTATCAAAAATGTCATGCAAGAAATATCCAACGCACAAAAGCTCCGTTTGGAGTTGTTATGGTGGCTGCTTACAGGATTGTTCCTGGTATTGGTACTGTCTCCCATTTATTTGTACGCCGAAGGTTACCCATTTTGGAAGACCAATATCATTTACATCGTCACCTTTGTCACGGTGGTGCGCTACATTTTTTTACTGCCCACCACCTTTTTGGCCAAAATGCAGTGGTTAAAAGTGGCTTTGATTTGTGTGACCATTCCGGCCGCTTTTATGATCATCCAAGAGTTGAACCGCTTTCAGGTTTTTTTGGACTACAACGAGTCGGAAGCTTTGGTGGGTTTACTGCCCATTGAAACCTCCCGGGCGATGGTGAAATATGTGCGCAGTGAGTTTATCCTGTTTGGTGTGGGTAGTGTCATTGCGCTGGTGATTCTGCCGTTCAGGATGATTCGTTCCGTGTGGCGGTATCGGAATACGGGGCAGCCGTAGGTCTATTCCCGCATCCCCTTTGCCCCCAAATAAATCAAACACTGCGCCACAATGTAAGTGAGCATGATGGCAAAGGATGCTCCAACAAAAGAACTGGCGAACTTATTCACCGCGATCAAACTATCTGAAAGCACAAAGAGAATGGTGCCGATACTCAAATAATTCTTGGCTGGTGTAGCCAAGAGGTTCCATAAATTGTGCGCACTCGCCGTCATCACAATGATCACCAAACTATAGGCCGTAACCGGAATCCGCAACTCGCCCAAACCCGGCCAGAGGATGTACATCAAAATGCCCCAAAACAACAAAAAGGGCACTAAGAGCCAGGGCTTTTGTTGAATCATCCCCAAACGTTTGCCCATCCAGTGCCAAAAAGCGGCAATAAAAAACAAGTGCGCTATCAAAAAACATCCTAAACCCAGGATGAAAAAGGGCACATCTTGCCCCCAGGCGCTCGAAACCATCATCAAAAGCAAATCTCCAAACCAGGAAAAAAGGAAGGCCCCGGCGATGAGTCGGTCAAACTGTGTTTTGAATGCAGTAACGGATTGCCAGGCTACCAACAACGGCAACAACAAGAGTGGTTTGGTTGCATAGTTGAGCATACTGGCACCCTCAAGGAGCGTGGAGGCTAAATTGACAATGGCGGCGATGGCAAAAACGAGCAGAATGGTTTTTTCTTTGAGTTGCATGGCAGGACTGATTTGTGGTGATTGGGATAGTAAAGATGCTAAAATCGTCCTGAAAATGTATGCTAAATTTGGATGGGGTTATCGATTAGTTTGAATCCTTGTGGGGAATCAAGCAGGATTTTATCTATCTCTATTAGGTGTTGCCGAATGGATTCTCCGTTAGCAAGATCAAAATGATGCTCAGCTACTATCTTTCCAGTGCCCAATGTGTAATAGGTTAATTTTTGTGGGGATAGGATGAGCAGGTATTTTTTGAAGAAGTAATATCGGGAACCTTTTGGCAGCTTTTCTATATCAAAACTCCATTTGAGAGTAGCGCGGAATCGATGCTTTTTTTCCCACCAATCACTTGTAAGCGGCTTCATTTCCAGGTATTTTTCTTCATCATAGGCATAAACTCTGCCATTTACCATAAAAACGGGCAGCGTAGGGTGGAAAATAATCTTTGAGGTACCATCTTCAACACCAGTATACACTTCAAGCAGTAATGCTGTTCCATCTGGCTCAATCCGAAAAATTCCGCTTTCAGCGCCCCCTTGTTCCATTGAAAGAAAGGAAAAAAAACGAGGATTGGCCGCAAAACTAAAGCTTATGGGCTGGCAAGTAAAATGGCTGGGGCTGGTGGTAATTGCCTGCGTTTTTAAATTCAAAATGTAAATGACTTGCTGATCCCAAGGCACTGCCAGAAGATAATTTCCACATGGCGAAAATTGCATGTAATCTATAGAACTTTCGTTAGGAAATTGATAAAACCCAATGCGTTCTAAGGTTGAAGTACTCCGTATTTGTACCCTACCTGCTTCATCTGGAAGTACAAAATGTGAGCCATCCACAGATAACGAAATATTTTTTATTTCAAACCTCCTTAATTGTATTCCTCGACTTGGTTGCAGCATTTCATCTTCTATTTGCCAAAGAATAAATTTCATTTGGGAAGCCCTGGATAGGAAGCCAGCTTGAGTTGAGACATAGTGGAAACTATATACAGGCAGGTCTTGTACGGAAATTTCTTCTGCACTCATTGACCACTCAGCCAAAGCCAGTTCCGGGTATTTTTCTTCGATGTGTTTTTTGACATTTTCCTTGGCAGACCGATATAGAGATGATCGATTGTATCGCCCGCCTAAGGACATCAACAATTCAAATCGGGCGATGCTTCCTGAGCCTGCCGCAAGATTTAAAGGCGTACTGTCATTTCCATAGGTTGCGACATTGATATCAGCCCCATGTTCGATTAGAATTCGCAGGCAGCTACTATCTTCTCTTTCTGCATCATTTGGATATTCAGCAGCCCAATGAATCACACTATCACCAACTGTGTTTGAAAAAAAATCCAGGTTAATGTGTTTCCCTTGTTCAATCAGAAAGTTTAAGACTTCAGGGCGGTTATACCGACAGGCCCAGAACAAAAGATCTTTGGGATATTTAAGCGTTAATTTAGCCCCATGGTCCAGCAACAATTGAGCGATTTCTTTGGTCGCGGACATACAAAGTGCTGACCATCTTTTTTCTACATTTGGGTCAGCTCCTTTTTTTAATAAAAACTGGACCAAATCCAGTTGTCCATTATGTGCTGTAATTTGTAGCAAGGTATCGCCCCATCCCCCACATGATTTGGCATGTAGCAATTCCGGTTCACGGTTTACCCACTCCATTATCTCAACTGAAGAAATGGAAGTTATTTTGTGAAAAATAGGGTGGATTTCATCAGCACTCATCTGGGAATAAAATGATTTGAATGTTCCACCTACACCCGTGCAATCTGCGCCCCAATATTCTTCAACCGCTGCTCGATAAACTGATAACCCCGGTCAATCTGGTTCACGTTGTGGATCACACTTTTGCCTTTGGCGGAAAGTGCGGCGATCAACAGCGCTACCCCAGCGCGAATATCCGGCGAAGTCATCGAAATGCCCCGCAGCGCTTGCCGACGATCGAGACCAATCACGGTGGCCCGGTGGGGGTCACAAAGGATGATCTGTGCGCCCATGTCGATCAGTTTGTCCACGAAGAACAGGCGGCTTTCAAACATCTTTTGGTGGATGAGTACACTGCCGCGGGCTTGCGTAGCCACCACCAGCATGATGCTCATGAGGTCGGGGGTGAAGCCCGGCCAGGGTGCATCGTAAATGGTCATGATGGAGCCATCGATGAAACTCTGGATTTCGTAATGCTCTTGGGCGGGAATGCGGATGTTGTCGCCCTGAATCTCCAGCTCAATGCCCATCCGTTCAAACATATGGGGGATGATGCCCAAATCGGCTACTCCGGCCCCGGTGATGGTCAGGTCGGACTGAGTCATGGCAGCCAAACCGATGAAACTACCCACTTCAATCATGTCGGGCAGCATGCGGTGCTCGGCACCACCCAGGCTTTCTACCCCTTCGATGATCAACAGATTGGAACCCACGCCACTAATGCGGGCGCCCATGCGGTTGAGCAACTTGCACAATTGCTGGACGTAAGGTTCACAAGCGGCGTTGTAAATGGTGGTGGTGCCTTTGGCCAGTACTGCGGCCATTACGACATTGGCGGTACCCGTCACCGAAATTTCGTCCATCAGGATGTAGGTGCCGCGTAGTGCTTTGGCTTCTACAAAATAAACACTGAGCTCTGCGTCAAATTTGAACTCGGCCCCCAGAGACTGCAAACCCAAAAAGTGCGTATCCAAACGGCGGCGACCAATTTTGTCCCCACCCGGTTTGGGCAAAAAGGCTTTGCCAAAACGCGCCAGCAACGGGCCAATCAGCATGACTGAGCCACGAATTTTGCTCGCTTTGTTGAGGAATTCTGCCGAATTGAGGTAGATCAGATCAATTTCGTCGGCCTGAAAAGTATAGGTATCGGCGCTGGTTTTTTCCACTTTTACACCAAGGCCTTCCAGGAGCTCAATGAGGAGGAGCACATCCTGAATCTGCGGCACATTGGCAATGGTAACTTTTTCAGCGGAGAGCAAGGGTGCGCACAAGACCTGCAGCGCTTCGTTTTTAGCTCCTTGGGGTACTATTTCACCGGACAGGGGCTGGCCGCCGATGACTTCAAAAGCGTCGAGATTCATTTCTGAAAGGGTTCCAGGGATTTATCTTGAAACAAAGACACCCAAGATTCAACGACACCTCGCCTTCGCTCAGTGACCGTTGCATCTTGAGTGTCTTTGTTTCAAGCCAATTCCTTATTTCCGTTTATTGTTCCTTTGCTGTTTAAAACCGCCGTTGTTGTTGTTCTGCTGGCGACCACCGTAGGAGGCGCGACCGCCACTACCACCACCGTTGTTGCTGCGTTGCTGACGGTTGTTGCTGCCACCCTGGTTGTTGTTGGGACGGCGACGGGTATTGTTCATGTTGTTGCCTTGGAATGCAGGCGTCAGGTTTTCGATGGAACCCAACTCATCCAAGGACAATTGGCCTTGAGAGATGATCTCCAGGTCGGTTTTGATGACGTCGTCGCTGACAAAATGCTCCTTGTTCCAGGTGCGGTAAGCCAACTTCATGTAAGAGGCAATGGTGGCTACAAAGCCATTGCGCTTGGGGCCTGGCTCCATTTCCAGTGCCCGACGAATCAGGCGCTGTACGTTGTTGCCATAATGGCGAAACCCTGGCTCGGCGGTGGGGTAATTGACCTTGTCCGGTTTCCGGTTGTCGTCCGCTTCCGATGGTGTAATGCCATTGGGGGGCGTTACGCGCAGGTCGTAGTTGGCGATTTTAAAAACGTGGCGCCAAAGTTTGACGCGGTAATCTTCCAGGTTCCGGTTTTGAGGGTGCATCATCATCATCATGTTGACGATTTCCTCTACAACTTGTTGGCGGGCGCGATCGTCCGCTATTTCTTTGGCGTAAAGTATCATGTTTTGTACATTTCTCCCATACTCGGGGATGATTAGCTCATCCTTTTGAGAGTTGTACCCCATGGTAGTTACGGCTTCTCTGTTGTTCATATTTGTGGTTGCTATTCTACCGTGACTGATTTGGCCAGGTTGCGTGGTTGATCTACGTTACATCCTCTCATTACTGCAATGTAATACGAAAGCAATTGTAGCGGAATCACCGACAGCAGGGGCGAAAGCGGGTCTTCGGTTTCTGGTATTTCAATGGTATAATCTGCAATCCGGCTGATCGTATTGTCGCCTTCTGGTACTATCGCAATGACTCTGCCTTTGCGTGCTTTGACCTCTTGGATATTGCTGACGATTTTATCGTAGGCGCTGCGATTGGTAGCAATGACAATGACTGGCATGTTTTCATCGATGAGCGCAATTGGGCCATGTTTCATTTCCGCAGCCGGATAACCTTCGGCGTGGATGTAGGAAATTTCTTTTAGCTTGAGTGCCCCTTCCAGCGCAACCGGAAAATTGTACCCCCGACCCAAATAAATGGCGTTGGTGTGGTCTTTGATTTCCGCTGCAATATACTTGATCTTATCGTCTTGTTGCAATACCCTTTTAATCTTTTCTGGGATTTGGGTCAATTCCACAATCAATTTACGATAATATTGTTCCGAAATGGTGCCCCGGTGGTGCGCCAGGTACAAGGCCATGAGGGTCAGCAGGGTAACTTGCCCGGTAAATGCCTTGGTGGACGCTACGCCAATTTCAGGTCCAGCGTGGATGTACGAGCCCGCATGGGTGGTACGCGCGATGGAAGAACCCACCGAATTGACAATCCCGTACAGGAACGCTCCTTTCTCTTTAGCGATTTCCAAAGCGGCTAGGGTATCGGCAGTTTCACCCGATTGGGAAATGGCAATGACCACGTCTTTTTCAGAAATGACCGGATTGCGGTAACGAAACTCGGAAGCGTATTCTACTTCCACAGGTATCCGCGCCAGGTCTTCAAAAAGGTATTCACCAATCAAACCCGCGTGCCAGGAAGTACCGCAGCCAATCATTACAAACCGTTTGGCTTTGGCTATTTTGTTGGCGTAATCAGCCAGGCCACCCAGGTGAATCCAGCCCTCATCCGCGTTGATGCGCCCCCGCATACAATCGCGGAGGGTATTGGGCTGTTCGTGGATTTCCTTGAGCATGAAATAATCGTAGCCGCCTTTTTCCAGCAACTCGATTTTCATGTCCAATTCATGGATGAAGGGCGTTTGTTTTTCGTTGTTGATGCTCCGAATGTCGTAGTGCCCATCGCGGTGCAGTACCGCAATTTCCTCGTCGTTGAGGTAAATCACCCGATTGGTGTGCTCCACGATAGGTGTGGCATCCGAGGCCAGGAAAAACTCTTGATCGCCCAGGCCCAGCACCAGTGGACTGGCTTTGCGGGCAGCGACCAATTTATCGGGTTCTTGCTGATCCATCACCACAATCGCATAGGCACCAACCACCCGGGTAAGCGCCAAACGCACTGCCTCTTCCAGGGGGAGTTGATCCCGATCTTGTACGGCCTGAATCAAGTTGACCAAAACTTCTGTATCGGTATCGCTGTGAAAAACGTGTCCTTCTTTCAGGAGCGCCGTTTTTAACAAATCGTAATTTTCAATGATGCCGTTGTGTACCAAGGCCAAACGGCCATTGGAAGAAAGGTGGGGGTGGGCGTTTACGTCATTGGGTTCTCCGTGGGTGGCCCAGCGGGTATGTCCAATGCCAATGGAGGATTGCAGTGGTTTTCCAGCTGCATGGGCTTCCAGGTCACTGACCTTTCCTTTTTTTTTGTAAACCAATAAGTCGCCGTTGTGAAGGGCAACTCCCGAGCTGTCGTATCCACGGTACTCCAGTCTCTTAAGTCCTTTGATGAGTTTTGGGTAGGCTTCCGCAGCGCCTAAATAAGCGACGATTCCACACATGTTCTACTGGTATTAAGTGAAAAATGAAAAGTGAAAAGTGAAAAATTGGCTACCGCAGTGACTTTGACATGTAATGCTTAACAAGTCGCTGCGGTAGCTTATTTTTCATTTTTCACTTTTCACTCTTCTTATCACTGTCCCAATTGGGTATAGTATAATTTCAGTTTTGCACCATGTAGCGGATGATCTGCCCGGTACAGGGTGGTTCTTGCGGCTGATTCGGCTAAGGGGAAAGCCTTGAGGTAAATGTCGTTGGGCACTTTCCCTTTGAGTATATTTTGAACGTGTGCGCTTAGGTTAATAGTATATGTACCTGGTTCATTATTTGTTCCACTGACGTACGCCCCACCATAATAAGTGCCGAGATTCCCCGTTTGGGTGGCAATGTCAAAATCTTCAACTACCGTGAGACGGCCTTTGTCATTGCGGTACATGGCCAGGATGCGAGGGCTAGGGGTGAAAAACACCGCCTCGTCACCGGGAACATTCGCTACTTTGAGCACCAATTCCGCTTTGTTGACAATGATGTTCTTCAGGTTTTTGAGGCCAGGGATGGAAAACTTGCTATTGGCACCTTCTTGTCCCTGGAGCAGGATGTATTCCTGGTTGGGTGCACCTGCCAAGTATTTGCCCAATAAACTGGTGCCCCGATCGCGGGTAATGGAGTTCGCGGCTACAAAGCCAAAAACATAGCGGTATTCCTGGGCACTACCCGTAGCGGTTTTGTAATACAGGTACAAACCTGCACGGGTGGAGCTAAGGTCAAATGCAGCCAAGGCTTTGCCGATATTGCTGGCATTCAGTTGCAAACCATATATGGCCCGGATGAACTTCACCCGGCTTTTGTATACCGAGGTATCGAGGCCTACCAATCTAGACTGAAACTCAGGATCGGTGAAGCGGATCCGCAATTGTGGTGGTACTTTGTTTTCGACGGCTATACCCGTTGAATAGTCTTTGATTCTGATCGAGTCGAAGTTGACGGCAAAAGACTTGGCCTGCATGACGCCAGGTTTTGCAGGCAATTTTTGATTGGCGTAATAATTTTTATCCAAAGCAAAGGAGTCGGCCAATTCCCGAATTTCGAGGTCGTAGCGCTGGGCTTTATCGCCGTAGATATTCGCAGTGGAGTATGGGAGTACCAATACCAGAGAGTCCACGGTAATGTTCAGACCTGGGTGTGTCTGTATGGCAGGAACCATTTGGGTTTGGATGGAAACATCCGTCAAGCCCATAATGGGATCATTCATTTTACCAAAAAAATACCTGGAGATAAACCCACTTGAAGAGGCTGTAGGAAGGCTGTACACCAATAGAGAATCACCCGGCACTGCCGTGGTATTGATTTTGAAAGTATCTACGGTTTGAACGTTGACCAGGTCTTCGTCCAACAAACTTGAACCCGTATCAATGGGGTTGGTACAGGAAAAAACAGTAAGCAGGCTCAAGCCTAAAACAGTCAGGTAAAAACTAAAATGCTTCATGGTGAAGTGTAAAAATTAATCGTAATGGTTGAGATAGTAAGGGCGTTGAGAAGTTGAGGGGTTGAGAAGTTGAGGCTACCGCAGCGACTTGGACGCAAACGACACTCAACTGCTCAACCCCTCAACTTCTCAACTATTCTGCCACAATCTGGCCCATCAAAGTTTGGTAGAATTCCATAATTTCGGGCAAGTCCTCGGGACTTTGGCCATTGATCACCGGTTTATCGGTTTGGGCCAAAATCGCTTGGATGTCCTCATGGTAGCTGTGGCTGCCTTTGACCACTCCATCGGCGAAAGCAATGGCCCCTTTGTGAAGGCTTACTGCTCCATCCGTTTGGTAATCGGCCAGTTCTTCGGCGGAAATGTTGTTGATGCCTGCTTTAGCCAAAAAGGTATCCAGACTAAAAGAATCTTCCAGTGCTTCGTTGTACACCGAGTAAACGACTTTGGTGTTGAGAAACAAAGGGTCACTTTTGTAGGCAGACTTGAGGTAAAACGGAATCAAACTGGTCATTGGCCCCAGGCAATGTACAACATCGGGTGGCCAACCAAATTTTTTCACGGTTTCGATGACACCCTTGCAGAAAAACACGGCCCGATCGGCATTGTCATCAAAAGCAACCCCACTATCGTCTACAAAAATCGATTTGCGTCGGAAGAAGTCGTCATTGTCTAAAAAGTAGACTTGCATACGCGCTTCTTGCAACGAGGCCACTTTGATGATGAGTGGGTAATCGTCATCGTCGACAATGATGTTCATCCCGGAAAGCCTCACCACTTCGTGGAGTCGATGCCTTCGTTCGTTGATAGAACCAAATCTTGGCATTAACACCCTGATTTCCAGCCCGTTTTCCTGGATGTGTTGTGGCAATTTTCGAGCCATAGCTGCAATCTCAGAAGCGACGGTATAAGGCTCCATTTCTTGCGTCACAATCAGCACTTTCTTCTTACTCATATAGCCGGGACATTATTTTGCCCTGTTTTTACCTCTGTACAACAGATTTTTGACAAGGCAACTACGAACGAGTTGCAAAATTAAGAAATATTGGGCACTTTTCCTTACTAATGAGCAACTTGTTTCCAAGTCATTCCTAAATTGCGCCAATTTTCTTAGTCTCACCCTAATAACACTTCATTGCCAACGATGTTTTTGTACCAGACCCTTAGTGAACTTCAGCAGTACCTCAATTCTCGCCGCCGATTGGGCGAGACGATTGGATTTGCACCAACCATGGGTGCCCTTCATTCAGGACACCTCGATTTGATTCGCCACAGCAAGGCGCACAATGCTTGTACAGTGTGCAGCATTTTTGTGAATCCTACGCAATTCAATGATCCCAAAGATTTGGAAAAATATCCGCGTACACCAGACAAAGACTTCCAACTCTTGGAATCGGTTGGTACTGAAGTGCTTTTTATGCCCCCAGTAGCGGAAATTTATCCACCGGGCCTGGAAACAACCTTACAGCTGGAGTTGGGGCAATTGGATAAGGTCATGGAAGGTGCCTTTCGGCCCGGGCATTTTCAGGGCATGGCCCAGGTGGTCAAACGCCTGCTCGACATCGTGCAACCCGACCGCCTGTACATGGGGCAAAAAGATTTTCAGCAGTTCAGCATTGTGGGGCACATGATCCAGCAATTGGATTTGCCCGTGGAGTTGGTGATGGTGCCCACGGTGCGGGAAGCGGATGGTTTGGCGATGAGCTCGCGGAATGTGCGCCTGAGTGCGGAACACCGGGCGGCTGCTTCGGCGATTTTTCAGACTTTGAGCTGGGCGAAAACGCAGTTGGGCATCCTACCAATTGCCGAGATTGAAGCGGAGGCGATGCAAAGGTTGAGCAGCTTACCGGATTTTCGACCCGAGTATTTTCAAATTGTGGATGGGCGGACTTTGCTGCCGGTGGTTGATCCGACGGAGCATGAATGGATTGTGGCTTGTGTGGCGAGCTGGGTGGGGGAAGTAAGGTTGATTGATAATTTGGAGTTGAAAAGTAACTATTAAGCAGCAAGCGGCTCCGCCGCTCGTTTTTTCACCATCTAAGACATCTAAGGGGCACCTCAGGGTCATTATCCTTCAAAGATGTCCCTTAGATGTCTTAGATGGTTCAATTAAAAACAGCTGGTTCTACCCCATCACGCCGTAGGCGGGATTAAAATCCGTTTTTATCCGTTTCATCCGTTTTGCCATCCTGCCGCTTTGGTTGAATTAAATCGAGCAGCGAGGCTGTGAGCAATTATTATTATTTCTTACCACTCATTGCTACAGGTGGATGGGTGCTAAATAGTTACGTTGAAAAAATAATTGTGTTCATCAATTCTACGATTGAGTCCATATTTTTTGAATAATTGTATATGTTTTTTTAATATTGGAAAATTATTAATTCATCCATTCACGAAATTCCAGTTTACACCATGAAAAGGTTTTACTACCCCCTTGTTTTAGCCTTGTTTTGTCTACCGACCCTACTCTCTGCACAAGCCATCAAAGGCTTCAAATTGCTTGAAAAAAAGAAAGAAGAAAAAGCTGAAAAAGCATTCAACCGAGCAATGACCAAGGCTTCCCAAAAAGACGCGGCAGTGCTGGGACTTTATAAATTGAAGCTCAAAAATATTCGGGGCGCACAAAATTTTCGAGAGTTGATCGCTCCTTATTCTCAACTCACCCTAGCGCTGGACGGTTTCAAAAGTCTGCCAGCCAAAGAATTAGAGCGGTTTAAAAAGAAAGGAATTTACACCGGAGACTTCCAAACCTCGCTGAGCAATCTGCAAAACCTTGCCCTCACCCTGGTCTTGAAAAGTGATTCTATCCTTGCCCTAGACCATTTCAAAACCACCATGGGGCAATCTATGACCAAACAGCTTGATGCCAAGTATCAAGACAATGAGCAGGCCTTGGTAGTGAGCAATTATCCATTTGAAGATTATCAAACCCTGCTGTCCATCACCAAGCGGCATCCCATGGCTGCAATGAAGGCAAAGTTGTGTTTGGATAAAAAATTCATTTACCGCGTGCTTTATGCCTTTTGCCGAGATTATCCGCTGGCCGAATTTCCGTCTTTTTGCAAAGATATGCCTGAGCACTGGTCGTGCAATGATTGCCACTGGCAGGAATTCAATGATTCATTGAGCACAAAAAAACTCTCCAGTCTGTTGAATTTTCTATACGACTATCGCTTGAGCAACCTGGACCAAATTGTGCTGTATGCGCTGGAGCAACCCATCAATACAAGTTTGCTGGAGCAGTCAAGCGGGCTAGACTCCATCGGTTTGGTACGTTGGGATGAAATCAAGCAGTCGACCCAATGGATGAGAGGAGCGTTCCCCGCTGAAATGACCGATGAAGCGCTGGTCAAGCTGCTCAAAGACTACCTGCCCAATAGTGCCCCGAGCAATCGCAGTTATTGGGCATTGAAAGCAGGTTTGGCTTGGCTTCATGAGCGGGAATCCTGGCCTTTGGCCGCTGACCTCACCCGTTTTGCAGCGCCCTATTATCCGTACCCCAAAGATAGCAGCCGATGTGTGCCGCACTCCGG
This sequence comes from Saprospiraceae bacterium, assembly GCA_027488855.1. GTDB lineage: Bacteria > Bacteroidota > Bacteroidia > Chitinophagales > Saprospiraceae > Haliscomenobacter. The sequence continues at coordinate 8,836 of JAIYAV010000102.1, read as the reverse complement.
AATCATCAACAAGGATTCCATTTGGTTTGCCAATACCATTCACGCCTTTACCTTGCCGAGTGAGCAGCTCAAACAAGAACGTTTGTCGGTATCTACCAAAAGAAGTGATCATTCACCCGTGCTTAAACTGGATGGTTCCACCCTGTTTTTTGCCATCGCCAGTGAGGGGGAGAACAATTCTGGTCTGGATACCTACAGCAGTGAAAAGGTAGATACGGGCTGGACTGCGCCAAAACTCATCCCGGCACTTTCCGGAAAAGAAGATCAAATTCCGCTCGCTTTGGCCCAACATGGCAACCTCATGTTGCTTTCCGCCGATAAAAAACTTTGTCTGAGCACAAGAGGTGCCAACAACCTGACCTGGACCAAACCAAAACCCGTTTCCGATCTGGTCAATAATTTTCCCTGGGTAGGTCGAGGAACCCTTTCCGAAAACGGCGAGGCCCTTATTTTTGAAGCGGCGCTGGATTCTTTTCCTTTTCTAGTCGAAGGGGACGTCAATTTGTATTTGGCGCTGTATGACCCGCACTCAAAATCCTGGAGTGCCCCAATGTTGATGAATGCAATCATCAATACGCCTTGGCACGAGGGCGCGCCCTATTTGCATATCGATGGAGAAACCCTGTACTTTAGGTCGCACGGCCATTTTGGGCTGGCGGAGCAAGACCTCTTTGTCAGTACCCGGCTCGATAGTACCTGGCTGAACTGGAGTGTACCCAAGCCACTGGGTAAACACTTGAACACCTTTGAGGATGACTTCGCTGAAGGCTTAAACATCAGTACAAACGGCCTAAAGGCTTATTTCTCCGGCAAAGGGATCGACGGGAGTCCGCAGGATTTGTATGCTCAAGAGCTGCCCTCTTATGGCCGCCCGCGCCGGATGAAAATCATCAAAGGACAGATGGAAAAATACCCCAAGGCGCCTTGGGTGAAGTTGATAGATGCACATACCAACCGGGTGATTGATTCAACCCGCGCGACGGCTACGGGAGAGTACTTGTTCCTCTTTGCTCATGGAACGGCCAAAGAAGCCATCATTTTTGTGGATGATCCCGAACTCTATTCTACTTATGTGGAAATCAATCTGGACACCTTGCCGGATGTGTACAAACTGCCGGAAAACCCCATTACCGCAGGAATTGTCGAAATGATTGCGCAGGAGATTCCCGTCCCCTTGCGCCATTTGGAGTTCATGACGCAGAGTGATTTGCTCAGTTCCCAAGCGCAAAAGGAGCTGAATTGGATGACCCGCTTCTTTTTGCAGAAGCGGCTTTCCTTCTTGTTGGCGGGTTATGCGGATAAATCTGAAGCCGATGGAAAAAACTTGTCCATGCGGCGGGTCAAATCAATCAAGGCTTTTCTGGGTTCAAAAGGATTGGTGCAGGATCGGATGTGGCTCCAGGATTTTGGAGAAAATAAGCCAGCTATTTCTATGAAGAATAAAATTAAGGTGGCGGATACGCGGCATGTGGAGATATTTTTGAAGAATTGAGGGGGGGCGTAAGAAAGGTCTGAATCAAAAGGCCTTTCTTACTTCAACTTCTCATCCAACCTCTTAATCATTATTTTTTGAGTGCAAAAGGCAGGAGTTACTAAAAATCTACCGTTATCCAATGATGCCGGAGAACTTGAAAAGGGCTAAACCGTTAAAGCGGCCACCCGGCAACAAAAATGACCAATACCCCAAAGCAACACCATGCAAATACCAAGCACGCATAACATCGAAAATTTCTTCTTCACCGCCATCACTTGGCATGAAGTCAGTGCTAAAATCATATCTACTAATCTTGATTTAATCCGCCAATCCCTCAACCAGAATACCTCCCTTCGTTCCTACGGCACAGACTGGGTGAGTTTCTGAAGGAACTGGAACTCACCGAAGGACGAGCTACCGGGATTCCGACAATATTAAAAGAACTTCGGGAGAATGGCTCGCCTGAACCAAAATTCCTGACCGACGACGACTACACCTACTTTGAGGTGGAGCTTTTTATCCATCCGGAATTTGCCCCCAAAACGCCCCTGCTGGTAGATTTGGATTCCGTGCAATGGGACATCAAGGGGATTACTAAGCTGCTTGGCCAACTCATTTTAAGTGCTGATGGAGATATAGCTGGAGATATAGCTGAAGATGAAGGTAAAGTGGCTTTGGACTTTGATAATCAAGCTGTTGATATTATTAGCGCATTAGCTGGAGATATAGCTGTTGGTATAGCTGTAGGTGTGCCCGAAAAAATGATTAAGGCACTTTCAATAACAAGCACTCCCGTTGAAAGAAAGGAGCTGCTGAAAGAAATAGGCTTGGTAAACAAAGTTAAAAATTTCAATACCTATATAGCGCCCCTGGTGGCCAACCACTGGCTCGCCATGACCATACCCCATAAGCCTACAAGCCCCCACCAAAAGTACCTGACCACCCTGAATGGGCGCTTAGTACTCGAATTTTTAAAACGCCATACGAAATGAGCAAAATGGCATCTAAGATTCCACCTCTCACTTTTTGTGCCACCGAAAGTGATTCTTCTTCTTTAAGCCAATCATATATTTTCTTCAATGCATCTTTAGCCTCGTCACTGATTTCAACCTGATATTTCACCATTGTTCTATCTCTTTTTTCAGCTCCTCTAGGCTAGTTGCTTTACCATTATTCATGGCGTCCAGTCGAGCGCGATAAGCAACCTTGGCATATTCTGCTGTCACAGGGGTTCCATCTAGCTCGTATCCAATGACTCCTTCTTCCTCCTGTTGAACATAAGTATCCAACATGGCATACACAACCGTTAAAAAATGATCGTCGATTTGGTCTATTAGGTGATGTACTTCCGTTCTTAGTTCAGTGTTACTCATTGATGCATATTTTGATGTGTTCAATTTAAAGTCTTTCCTACGCTCATGCAAGCAGATGCCTTTTTCTACACCAACACCACCTCCTCAGTAATCTCCAGAGCATAATTATATAGAGGGGAAATCTATTTTTTAATTTTTGTTTTTCAATTTAAGAAATAAAACTATTTTGTGTGTTAGAATATTTAGCTATGGACACACAAAATAAAATCGTTGTTTTTGAGTCGAAACAGGTGCGGCGCGTTTGGCATGGGGAGGAGTGGTGGTATGTTTTAGAAGATGTCGTTGCTGTTTTGACAGAAAGTAATGATACTAAGCAGTACATACGCCGAATGCGGAGCCGTGACCCAGAACTTTCTAAAGGATGGGTACAAATTGTACTCACCCTTAAGATAGAAACTTCAGGAGGCTCACAACGTATGAATTGTGCCAATACCCAAGGCCTATTTCGCATCATCCAATCCATCCCCTCCCCTAAAGCAGAGCCCTTCAAACAATGGCTGGCCAAAGTCGGTTACGAGCGCATTCAGGAAATGGAAAATCCTGAACTTGCTGCTGAGCGCGCACGAGAATACTACCGAGCTTTGGGGTACAGCGAGAAATGGATAGAGCGCCGCATGCAATCCATTGCGATACGGACTCAACTGACCGATGAATGGCGCGAACGCGGTGTACAAGAGGGACTGGAATATGCCATTCTGACTGCCGAAATCAGCAAAGCTACTTTTGGTTTCAGCAGAGAATTTTAAAACCCAGATTGAGGCCGCGAAAGGCAAACAAATAGGTGAATAATCCATAAAATTTTGAATTACCCATGGGAGTAGAAATCAACCTTTATCCAGTTCGGAAGGCTCAACGAATTGAGGAAATTGACAACCTCCAGGAAGAAATAGATCAGGCTAGAGATAATGCCGGGTATTTGTACAAAATATACCATGATCTCTTGATAGTTCTGCAAGATGCAGCAGATCCTTATGAAGACGAGAGCACACTGGCTTATAAAGCCGTGATGGGAAACCGTATTCCTGATGGATATACTTGGGAGCACGTTGGTTTTGTGCCATTTGAAGAGGTTGAAGTCATTTACAAGTGGTTAAAAGAATTGAATATCGGAACTCCCGAAGGTTTTGAAAATGTGTACAATAACCGGGGGGAAGAAGCCAGGGAAGAGCTGGAATATATTGGAACCGATAGCTGGGAAGAAATTTACCCTTACGCCGAAATACTTGTGAAAGTCTATGATTATGCACATGAGAAGCAGTGCGCGATGGTGGTTTTGGCTGAGTGAGTTCGGTTTTAGTAGAGTTTGGTTCAGTTCAGCATGGTACTACCGGACATTTTGCTCGGAGGACATCAATTGCCCTTGGCTTCAGCCTGGGGTATAGGAACCCCTAGGATTTGGGCTTTAGCCCTGACTTGAAAGTTAAGGCTTCGGCTAAAGCCCGATCAAAAGGGAAACCTGATCCACCCGCTAAAGCACGTGGCAATTGATGTCCTCCGAGCAAAATGTCCAGTAATTTGATTCTGCAATTCTCCTTTCCCTTTACACCAACACCTCCTACATCAGCTGCCTTTGCCCAGCTCGGGCAAGCACAAGGCTTGCCCCTACGCCATCGCCTGCAACTCCACCAACTTCCGGTACTCCCCGTTTTTCTCCAACAACTCCGCATGACTGCCCCTTTCGGCAATCTGCCCAGCGCGCATCACGATGATTTCATCGGCGTGTTGGACGGTGGATAGGCGGTGGGCGATGACCATACTGGTGCGGTCTTTCATCAGGTTCAACAAGGCTTCCTGGACTAGTTTCTCCGATTCTGAATCGAGGGCGGAGGTGGCCTCGTCGAGGATGAGGATGGGAGGATTTTTGAGCACCGCCCGGGCGATAGTCAGGCGTTGGCGTTGGCCGCCGCTGAGTTTGCTGCCGCGATCGCCGATGTTGGTTTGGTAGCCGTTTTCGGTGGCGAGGATAAAGTTGTGGGCGTTGGCGATTTTGGCGGCGCGTTCCACATCTTCGGGGGTAATGTTTTCCATGCCAAACACGATGTTGTTGTAAATCGTGTCATTGAACAGGATGGCCTCCTGGGAAACGATGCCCAATTGTTGGCGCAAGTCGCGCAGGGAAATGTCTTTGATGTTGATGCCATCGATAAAAATGCCGCCCTCACTCACGTCATAAAAACGCGGCAACAAGTCGGCCATGGTGGATTTTCCTGCGCCGGAAGCACCGACCAGGGCAATGAGTTTACCTTTGGGGATGTTGAGGTTGATGTTTTTCAGCACGGGTTCGTCACCACGGTAGTTGAAACTGACGTTGCGGTATTCGATGGATTTTTGAAAATTAGTGAATGCTTGAGCATCGGGTTTTTCCTCAACCACAATGGGCGCATGGAGAATGTGTTCTACCCTCTGCATGGCGGCGATGCCTCTTTGCACATCGTACAAACCCCGGGAAAAAGCTTTGGAAGGGTTCAATACACTAAAAAAGGCATACAAAAAGGAGATAAAGGTACTGGCTTCAATGCTGCCTTTAAACACCATCCGCGCCCCAAACCACAGCAAAACCGACACCACCGCAATGCCCAAAAACTCGGACAAAGGTGAGGCCAAATCCCGCCGCCACAACATCCGCGTCTGCATGCGGCGGTAGTCGTTGTTTTCGCGATTGAATTTGTCTTGTTGGTATTTTTCGGCATTAAAGCCCTTGATGATGCGCAAGCCGGAAATCGCCTCCTCAACGATGGACACAATGCTGCCCAAACGCTCCTGCACTTTGGAAGAACTTTTGCGCAGCGTGCGTCCAATCCCTCCGATGATCACTGCCGAAAACAGCATGAGCACAAACACAAAGCCCGTCAGCGTGGGACTGACGTAAAGCATAAAAATCAAACTCAGCACAATGATGATGGGTTCGCGGAAAAGGGATTCCAGGGCATTGAGGATGCTCCATTCGATTTCCTGCACATCGGCGGTGATGCGCGACATGAGGTCCCCCTTGCGCTCTTCTGAAAAATAGCCCAGAGGGAGTACCATAATTTTGCTGAACAGTTGCGCCCGGATGTCCCGCACAATGCCATTTCGCGCCGGGGCCATAAAAAACATGGCGAGGTAATTGAACAGGTTTTTGCCCAAAAAAACCAGCAAAATCACCGCACATATCCGAATCAAGGCTGCTTCTTGCCCCTGCGTCTGGATCAGGTGGCTGATCTGGTAATTGAGTTGCGCCTTGAGCCCATCCGCCGACCAACTCCAGACCGGTTCAGGCAATGCCTGGACGTTTTTTTGGAAAATAATATCTAGCAGTGGAATCAGTAATGGAATGCTGGCGACGTTGAACACGGCCATCAAGAGATTGCTCAAAATACTCAGCGCAACGTTGGCGCGGTACTTGTGCAGGAAGGAAAGTAAACGCCAGAAACTCTTCATAACTAGAGATGAAAGATGAAAGATGAGAGATGAAAATCAAGTGTTACCTTTCATCTCTCATCTTTCATCTCTCATCTTTTAATTCAGTCTTTAAAGTTGAAATCATTCAAAAAACTAGTATTGAAATCGCCCTTGCGGAAGTTTTCGTCTTTCATCAACTTCTGATGGAAGGGCACTGTCGTCTTTGGTCCTTCAATGATGAACTCGTCCAGGGCACGCTCCATTTTACGGATACACTCCTCGCGGGTGCGAGCGCGGCAGATGAGTTTGGCAATCATTGAATCGTAGTACGGAGGAATGGTATACCCTGCATAAACGTGGGTATCTACCCTTACACCGTGGCCTTTGGAGCTATGGAAAGAGGTGATTTTGCCTGGACTTGGCCGGAAATCGAAGTTCGGATCTTCCGCGTTGATGCGGCATTCCATGGCGTGCATCTGTGGGTAGCGGTTGCCTCCGGTGATTTTTTCACCCGCCGCAATTTTGATCTGTTCTTTGATCAAGTCAAAATCGATTACTTCTTCGGTCACGGGGTGCTCCACCTGAATCCGGGTGTTCATCTCCATGAAGTAGAAGTTGCGGTGTTTGTCCACCAAAAATTCGATGGTCCCTACCCCTTCGTAGTTGATGGCTTCACCCGCTTTGACCGCGGCATTGCCCATTTTTTCGCGCAATTCATCGGTCATGAAGGGCGAAGGGCATTCTTCTACCAATTTCTGATGGCGGCGCTGAATGGAGCAGTCGCGTTCAGAAAGGTGAACGACTTTGCCATATTGGTCTCCAGCAATCTGAAATTCAATGTGGCGAGGTTCTTCTACATACTTTTCCATGTAGATGCCATCGTTGGAGAAGGATGCTTTGGCCTCCATACGGGCAGTATTCCAGGCGTTTTCGAAGTCTTCTTCTTTCCAAACGATGCGCATACCCTTACCCCCGCCACCGGCAGTAGCTTTGAGGATAATGGGGTATCCCACTTCTTTGGCTTGTTTTATCCCTGCTGGAATATCTTGCAACAAACCACCGGAACCTGGCACCACGGGTACTCCCGCAGCAATCATGGTTTCTTTAGCGGTGATTTTGTCCCCCATTTTGCGAATCTGCGAGGGCGTTGGGCCAATGAACTTGATGCCGTATTCCAGACATACCTCAGCAAAATCGGCATTTTCAGCCAAAAAGCCGTAACCTGGATGGACTGCATCCGCATTGGTGATCTCTACCGCCGCCATGATGCGTGGAATACTCAAGTAGGACTCCGATGATTGGGGCGGGCCAATACAAACCGCTTCATCGGCAAACCGCACGTGCAGGCTTTCCCGGTCGGCTGTAGAGTATACGGCGACCGTTTTGATGCCCATTTCCCGGCAGGTGCGGATGATACGCAGTGCAATTTCACCGCGATTGGCTATAAGGATCTTGTTGAACATTCTGTCTATTTCGGATCTACCAAGAAAAGAACCTGATCGTACTCAACGGGCTGAGCATCATCTACCATCACCTTCACTACTGTGCCGCTGATGTCAGACTCAATTTCATTGAACAGCTTCATGGCCTCAACGATACAGACCACGTTGCCTACACTGACGCTGTCGCCCACTTTGATGAAAGCAGGTTTGTCGGGGCCAGCTGAGCGATAGAACGTTCCAACGATCGGCGACTTGATGGCTTTGTAGCGACTCTCATCTCCTCCAGCAGTTGGCGCAGCACTTGGTGGCAGATCAGCTACCGGTTGTGGCGTAGGAGTAGCTGCTGGTGTAGCTGTTTCCACGCTGGCTGGCGCAGCCGCAGCCGGGATAGCAGATGGTAAGGTGGCCTGTAGTGAAGGCACCAGGATTTGCTGTCCACCCTTGCCAAAGTACTTGGTGCGGATTTGCAGTTCGAACTCACCATCTTTCATTTTGAACTCGGAGAGCTCCAGCCGGCTGACCAGCTTCAGTAGTTCTTGAATCTCCTTTGCATCCATGAGTTGCTATTGTTTAATACGTTCCATATAAGCCCCGGTCTGGGTATCGATCTTGATTAGGTCTCCTTCGTTGATGAACAAGGGTACGCGGACTTCTGCTCCAGTTTCTACCGTAGCAGGCTTAAAAGCGTTGGTAGCGGTATCCCCTTTCAGGCCTGGCTCGGTGTACGTAATCTTCATGATCACCGTTTGGGGCAGTTCCAAAGTCAACAATTGATTTGTGCCCCCGTGGTACAACATGTCCACTTCCATTCCTTCTTTGATTAGGTCTGGACGGTCAATCAACTTCTTATTCAAAACAATTTGCTCAAAGTCTTCATTGTTCATGAAGTTCAACCCATCCTCATCTTCATAAAGGTACTGAAATTTACGCCGTTCAACTCTAACTTCGTCAATTTTTGCACCTGCTGAGAAAGTGTTGTCCACTATTTTCCCATTGGTCATACTCTTGAGCTTGGTGCGCACGAAGGCTGCACCTCGGGCTGGTTTGACGTGCTGAAATTCCACGACAGACCAGGTGTCCTTTTCCCAATCTAAACAAAGTCCGTTGCGGATATCGGATGTCGAAGCCATGAAAGGTTTATTTTGATGTTAAAAGTTTTATGCTCT